>JAJYRX010000037.1 GCA_021793875.1 Pseudomonadota bacterium | reverse complement strand
AATGTAACGATATCTTCAGGCGTTGCGTTTGCAAGAGTTTCTTTGAAGTTTATGTGGGCATCGCCCTCCTGAGTTACAGCGAACGCAGTACCGAGCTGGACGCCGTCAGCTCCGAGATCCATGAGCTTAACCATTTGCTCGTGTGTGTGTATACCACCGGCCACTATAAGTGGAATGTTTTCATTTTCAATTTTTAATTCTTTAAATAGCTCTAGGGTACCCTCAACAACATTGGGTGACTCGTATTGGGGCTTATCTATATCATCTAATGAACCTATCCCAAGGTGACCTGCGGCAAACTTTGGGTTTTCTATTACTATGGCATCTGGCAGCCGGTTTTTGCGCATCCAGCGCTTTAGTAATAGTGCAATGCTACGCACATCAGACAAAATAGGTATTATGGCTACTTTTGCGAAATCTTTAGTTAGATCGGGCAGATCAAGTGGTAACCCGGCTCCAACCACAACAGCGTTAGCGCCACTCTCACAAGCTTGACGAACATAGCTGGCGTATTCATTAAGAGCGCGCATAACGTTTACAGCTATTGCCCCCTTACCACCAGACATATCTAATGCTTTCTTAATTTCCCGGTCAAGGGCAACCAAGTTAGCCTTGTCAATTAGTTCTTTATCACGCGACTTACCAATTTTTTCCATTAAATCGCCATGATGCCTACGCTGGTCTACACTAGATATGGTACCCATGCCGCCAAGAGCAGCCACTGTGCCAGCCAGCCTGTGCGCTGAAATGCCAACCCCCATGCCGCCTTGTATAACCGGCAATAAAGAGCGTCCTTTGAGAGTAAAGTTTTCGAAAACAGTTTTAAACACAATGTGCCCTTTGCTTATATAAGCCTTGAATATGTAGAACCCGTGGGCTTGCCTAGATATGCATCGAACTCCATACCTATAGCACGAACAAACAAGCGCCCTTTCCGGGTAACAGATAAGCTATTATCATCTAGACTGATTAAACCAGCCTCTACATAAGGCTGCAAGCGATTAAGTTCAGATTCAAAATATTCATAAAAAACAATTTCATACCGTTGACCAATAGCCTCAAAATTGACAGACATACTGCACATTATGGTCATAATAATTTCAGCTCGTAAAACGTCGTCATCGGATAACTCATAGCCCTTATCTATAGGCAATTCGTTGTGGTCTAGCATTGCACAGTAATCTTTAAGAGATCGTGGTGCTTGTGCATAAGAGCGACCGATTTTACTTATAGACGAGACACCCAAGCCTAACATGTCACATTCAGACCTGGTTGTATAACCCTGAAAGTTGCGATGTAAACTACCGTCTTGTCCAGCACGGCTAAGCTCGTCATCGGGTAGTGCAAAATGATCAAGACCTATAAACACATAACCTGCATCTATGAGCCTACGGGTAGCCATCATAAAAATTTGCAACCTGTCTTCAGCCGTTGGTAGGTCTTGAGCTTTTATTAGACGCTGAGCTTTGAAACGGTGGGGCAAATGAGCGTAGTTATATAGCGCAATACGGTCAGGCTTAAGCCTGACCACGTGATCTAGAGTTGTTTCAAATGTCTGAAGGTTTTGGTGAGGCAAGCCGTAAATAAGATCCATATTAATGGAGTTAAACCCATTTGCCTTACTACTTTCAAGTGCATCTTCAACCATTTCAAGTGGTTGAACCCGATTCACCGCCTTCTGAACCTTGGGGTCAAAATCTTGAACGCCGAAGCTTGTACGGTTAAAGCCCATATCAGCAAGTGCTTTAAGGCGACTATGGCTTATGGTACGTGGGTCAATTTCAACAGACATTTCCGCGTCGTAAGTGAAATCAAACACATTACGTAGCATTCCCATTAGCTTGTCTATGCTGGCGTCATCACCAAACGTTGGGGTGCCTCCACCTAAATGCAACTGCCTGGTTAAACGAGCCTGGCCAAGCAATGGTGATGTTAAATCTAGCTCTTTTTGCAAATATTGCAAATATTGCTCAAAGCGCGACTTGTCTTGTGTAATAATCTTGTTGCATGCGCAAAAATAACAAAGAGACTGGCAGAACGGCAGGTGTACATATACCGATAAGGGCGGCGGTGCTGTTATAGTTTGACGCTGTTGTATATGTTGCTTGTAATTAAGCGCAGAAAAACCGTTATGGAAGCGATCTGCCGTGGGGTAAGATGTGTAGCGTGGTCCCGAAGTGTCAAAGCGACGTATTAATTCTTCGGATATCTCTACATCAGAAAACGCAGTATTATTGCGCTGAGCCGAAACTAAGCTACTCAAAGAAACTACTCCGTACAAATCTTTTAAAATAGTGCAGCATCATACACCGTGTAACCGTATCGTATCATTAAGGAATGCCTTATTCTTTGCTGTAACATAAATCCCCTGCCCTGCGCTTGATGTTTATATACCTTTTAATAATTCTTCCATTTGTAGGCAGCGTTGTGGCTGCTTTACTACCCTCTAATGCCAGAAACCTTGAGGCATGGCTTGCTGGTGCAATTGCCATTAGCTGCGCATTCATTGTTGCCATTCAATACCCCATAATGCATCAGGGTCAGACGCTGACAGTATCAATACCCTGGATACCTTCTGCTGGTGTTGATTTTTCAATACGTTTAGATGGGTACTCATGGCTGTTTGCACTATTGATTACTATTATGGGCGGATTAATAGTGTTGTATGCACGCTACTATATGTCGCCCAAAGACCCAGTACCACGCTTTTTTTCTTTTTTGCTTGCATTCATGGGCTCCATGCTAGGAGTTGTGTTGTCCGGCAACATAATACAGCTAGTAGTGTTTTGGGAATTAACCAGCTTGTCTTCATTCATGCTGATAGCCTACTGGCATCATCGCCTTGATGCAAGGCGTGGTGCTCGTATGTCGTTAATAATAACGGGTGGTGGTGGCCTTTGCCTTTTGGCCGCTATGTTAATAGTTGGCCATATTGTTGGCAGCTATAACCTAAGCGAGGTACTTGGATCAGGAGATCTTATACGCACCCACCCTCAATACAGAACCATTTTAGTACTATTTGCCTTGGGTGTGTTAACAAAAAGCGCTCAATTTCCTTTTCATGTATGGCTTCCTAACGCCATGGCGGCGCCCACACCTGTATCCGCATACCTACATTCCGCCACCATGGTAAAAGCAGGCGTGTTTTTAATGGCACGTTTCTGGCCTGTACTGGCATCTACCCCTGAGTGGTCATGGATTATTGGAGGTGCCGGACTTATATCATTAGTTTTGGGAGCGTATGCGGCCACCTTCCAGCAAGATACAAAAGGCTTGCTTGCATACTCAACTATAAGTCACTTGGGCCTTATAACCCTATTACTGGGCATGAATACCAAAATAGGGCTTATTGCAGCTCTGTTTCACATGATAAATCATGCCACTTTCAAGGCATCATTATTTATGGCTGCAGGTATAGTAGATCATGAAAGTGGCACACGGGATATGAGCAGGTTGTCGGGTCTATATAAAAACATGCCAATAACGGCCACTTTAGCAATTGTTGCAGCTGCATCTATGGCTGGGGTGCCCCTACTAAATGGGTTCCTATCAAAAGAAATGTTTTTTGCCGAAATACTATTTGTATCCGGGCAAACATTTAGCACATACTTTTTGCCTATAGCTGCTGTTTTAGCTACAACATTGAGCGTTGCCTACTCGGCCAGGTTTATAGTTCAAGTGTTTTTTGGCCCACCGGCCACTAACCTGCCTCGCACACCGCATGAGCCACCCCGTTTAATGCTTATACCAAGCGCTGTTCTAGTAATGGCCTGTCTACTTGTTGGAGTACTACCTAGCGTTACTGTTGGCCCAATATTAGAAAATGCTGGCAATTCAATTTTGCATGGAAATCTGCCACACTACGACTTGCGTATATGGCATGGTATAAATCTTCCACTTGTAATGAGCACTATAGCTTTAATAGGCGGGCTCATACTTACTTGGGCATTACATCGTTATTACACCGACAGACATGGTTTTACGCCAATAATATACAAGCTAGATGGTCGCAAATCGTTTGAGTGGCTAATGGAAGCAGTAGATGCAGCAAGCCTAGCCCTATACAGCGTATTGCGATCATACCGCCTGCAAATACAACTATTATTAATAGTTGTGTGTTCTATGTTAGTAGCAGCTTGGCCGTTGCTTAACGGCGGATGGTTCAAAATTGCCAATGTAACTCCTATCAGCCCGTTTTTTGCATTACTTTGGATAACCGGTGCTGCATGTGCAATTGGTACCGCTCATCAAGCCAAGTATCACAGACCACGTGCCTTATTATTATCTGGTGGTGCTGGGCTTGCTACCAGCCTGACATTTGCGTGGCTGTCCTCACCTGACCTTGCTCTTACGCAATTAACCGTTGAGGTTGTTACCTTAGTACTTATTCTTCTCGGGTTAAGATGGTTACCCAGACGGCTGGTAGAAGAAGAGCCTGCATTACTATCTTCAGCCAGAGTATTTACGCGTCGCTCTCGTGACCTTATAGTATCTATTATGGCTGGGGTTGGTATTACAGCCATATCTTACGCTCTTCTTACACGCTCTCATCCTGGTGGAATTTCTTCATTCTTTGTTGAGAAGTCCCTACCCCTAGGAGGAGGAGCAAACGTCGTTAACGTTATTTTGGTCGACTTCAGAGCATTTGATACGCTTGGAGAAATAACTGTACTTGGTATAGTTGCACTTACTGTTTTTGCTTTACTACGTCGGTTCAGACCACCTGCAGAAGTTCTACAAAAACCAGCACCACAACTTACTAGTGTGCCGCGCTACGCTTTGGCAGGGAAATTTGCAGAGACTGATCCAAACACCCTGGTACCAGAAGGAGTGATGCGTATACCAGCAGTCCTGTCGCGACTTATATTACCCATAGCGGTACTAATATCCATATACTTCCTTCTGCGCGGACATAATCTACCTGGTGGGGGCTTTATTGGTGGCCTGATTTTTGCTACTGCTCTCATATTGCAATACATAGTAGGTGGGGTTATATGGGTAGAAGCCCGCCCGCGTATACATCCTCAGAACTGGGTAGCATTGGGCTTAATATGTGCTGGCACTGCAGCAATGGTTGTGTGGCTGGTTTCCAAGCCATTCTTGGCAGCACAAACAATAATTCTGGCTATGCCTTTGTTAGGACAAATAGAGCTATCTAGCGTATTGCTATTTGATATAGGTGTATACATGCTGGTGGTTGGAGCATCTGTACTTATGTTGGTGGCTCTGGCTCACCAATCACTTCGACTGTACAGGTTGCCAGCAACAACCACTGCTAAGAATTCGGACGATTAGTAATTATGGAATTAATACTAGCGCTAGCAATAGGAGTTTTGACTGGATCTGGGGTATGGCTAATATTAAGGCCCCGGACTTTTCAGGTGATAATGGGCCTATCACTGGTTTCTTATGCGGTCAATTTGTTTATTTTTGGTGCAGGTCGCATAAAACTAGGTGCCCCTCCAGTAATTAAAGAGGCGTTAGCCACAGACCCTAACCAATACGCCGACCCTCTACCCCAGGCTCTTGTGCTTACAGCCATAGTAATAGGGTTTGCGACAACCGCGTTATTTCTAGTGGTTTTACTAGCATCACGCGGCCTAACCGGCACCGACCATGCAGATGGTGTGGAGCCTGACCAGTGACGTCTATATTTACGCATTTACCTATATTGCCTGTAGCCATTCCATTGATGGCCGGTGCCATTATGCTGTTGCTAGGTGACGCACGGCGTAAAAGCAGATTGTTTTTAAGCATTGTATCCATAGCAGCTCAAATATATGTGGCAATCTTGCTTTTCAATATGGTAACCAACTCTGGCAATAGCCCATGGGCAGCTGGAGTAGGAGTTTATTTGTTAGGCGACTGGCCTGCGCCATTTGGAATCGTAGCCGTAGTAGATTATTTAGCTGTGATAATGTTGCTGCTTACAGCAGTTCTTGGAGCTACTACCTGGATATATTCGGTTGCTAAATGGGATAGGCGCGGAGTCCACTATCACCCTTTGTTTCAATTTTTGATGATGGGTCTTAATGGTGCCTTCCTTACCGGTGATCTATTTAATTTATTTGTATTTTTCGAGGTTTTACTAGTTGCATCATATGGCCTTATGCTACATGGTTCTGGCAGAGCAAGAGTATCAGCCGGACTACACTATATTGCTGTAAATTTAGTTGCATCGTTTCTATTGCTGCTGGCACTTGCCATAATTTATGCCCTTACAGGCACTTTGAACATGGCCGATCTAGCAGTACGTGCGGGCAACCTTGACGTTGCAGACAGACACATATTTGAAGCTGGTGCTGCTCTACTCGGTATAGCCTTTCTCATTAAAGGAGCAGCGTGGCCTCTGAACTTTTGGCTACCATCAACGTATGCTAATGCATGCCCACCTGTTGCCGGCATGTTTGCAATTATGACCAAAGTGGGAATATATGCTCTATTACGCATAGGATCATTACTTGTACCAAGTGGGGCCCCTGCTGCATTCAGCGGTGAGTGGATGTTTGCTGCTGGTATAGCAACACTTGTGTTCGCCTCTATTGGAATTCTCGCTGCAGCTCAGGTAGAGCGACAAGCGGGTTTTGGAATTATTATGTCTTCGGGGTTACTACTGGCAGCTCTAGGTATGCCAGGCGTACTTCTTACCGGGCCAGCACTGTTCTACATGATAGTTTCTGTTTTCGCCTTAGGTGCTTTATTCATGTTACTTGACATGATAAACCGCACACAGCCATTCGGCGGAGACGTTCTGGCCGCAAGCCAAGAGCTATTTGATCTAGACGACCCAGAAGAGCCCGATACCGATGACGTAATAGGTATTGCAATACCAGGCGTTATGGCCTTTCTTGGTATGTCATTTTTTGCATGTGCACTACTAATAATTGGCCTACCACCACTAGCAGGGTTTGTAGCAAAATTCTCTTTGCTATCTGCTGCTTTAAAGACTTCTTCAGGTAACCTTCCAGGCTTACATGCGTGGGTGTTTGTTGCAACTGTACTTACATCTGGATTTGCAGGACTTATTGCTTTGTGTCGTAGTGGAATAAGGCTTTTCTGGAGTCAGGACGACTCCGTGACTCCACGACTAAGAATAATCGAGGCAGGACCAGTAGCCTTATTGATATTAATATGCATGATCCTAACTATATGGGCAGGTCCAATTATGCAGTTTATGCATGACACAGCCCAGTATCTTGATAACCCAGCAACTTATGTAAATGCTGTTTTAAAACAAAACCCTATGCGCGGTACTACGTACGGTATAAATCCATGAGACATTTGATACAGCGTCAAATATTGCCGTTATTCCTATTAGTGTGCTGGCTACTACTTAACAAGGGTAATACAGCTGGTGATCTAGTTATGGGCTTGATAATAGCCTATACACTTACATGGCTTGCCAGATGGCTGCGCCCCCTTTACGCATACCCTAAAAAGCCACTAGTATCTCTTAAACTAATATGGAACGTAGCAGTAGATATAACCAAATCAAACTATCAGGTAGGAAAGTTAATATTACTAGGCTCGCGCAGCGGTGCTACACCAGGATTCCTGAAAATACCACTTAAGATGAAAGACCCACACGCACTTGCAGCCCTTTCATGCATTATTACTTATACTCCAGGCACGGTATGGTCTGATTACTCTGAAGATGAAAATATACTTACCCTACATGTTTTAGATTTAAAAGATGAGGCTGCCTGGCGACACACAGTTCAATATAGGTATGAACGACCTTTACTGGAGATCTTCGAATGAACCAGGTTATTTATTGGTCAGCTAACTTTGCCCTAGGATGTTTTACGATTGGCTTGGCTATTGCAGCTGTAAGACTCTTAATTGGCCCAGACATTACAGATAGACTGCTAGCGCTGGACACCATGTATGCAAATGGCCTTATGATTCTTCTAGCCTTAGGCATAAGATTCGGTGTTGAGCTTTACTTTGATATAGCACTGCTATTGGCGCTATTTGGGTTTGTTGGTTCGGTAGCAATGGCCAAATTCCTTGTACGTGGTGAAGTAATTGAGCCATAGAGGACAAAAATGACTGAAACAATACCATTATGGATTGCCGTGCCCGCTGCAATATTCTTAATTATTAGTGGCCTAGTAACCCTTATAGGCTCCATTGGGCTATTACGACTTATTAATTTTTACAGTAGAGTGCATGCACCTACAATGGGCAACACCATGGGTGTATTTTGCCTATTGATGTCGTACGCAATACTTGGCTCTTACTTAAGCAGCAAAATGGTGGTTTATCCGTTCATAATTACTGTTCTACTAGTTATATGCTCACCCGTAACCGCTATTCTCCTTATGAGGGCAGCAATAAAAAGGCGTTTCCGGCACCGTAGTCTAAGAGCCGGGCCCAGCGACCCGGATTAATAACTATTAGTTCTCCTTAGGCCTTGTTATAAAGCCAATTCGCTTAATACCAGCATTTTTAGCACTTCCCATTACGTTGGCTAAAACCTCATAGCGTGTATTTAGATCAGCTCTTATACGCACTTCAGGCTGTGGGTCGTGACTTGCCTCTTGCGCTAGTCGAGCAGCCAACGAATCTTCCAAAATTGGCTCCTCATTCCAGAACATTTGACCATTAGCGTCTATTGCAACATCTATTACAACAGGCTCTTGCTCCACTGGTTGAGTAGTTGCTTTAGGAACATTTATTTGAATAGAGTGACTAAGCAACGGTGCGGTTATTATGAAAATTACTAATAACACAAGCATTACATCAATAAGCGGCACCATATTGATTTCTGATAATGTATTGCTAGCGCTGCGATCTCTTTCAAAGCTGCCAAATGACATTAGGTTTCTCCGATATCGTTACGCAATATGAACAGAGCTGCCACTGCGCACAGTCCTTACTGCATCTTTACCATTGCTATCTACCACTTGCTGACCAGTTGATAAAAAGGTAAATAAATCATGAGCGAATGCGTCCAGTCGCGCAAGGTAAACACGGTTGGATCGTACAAAGCCGTTGTATGCGAGCACGGCCGGAATGGCAACAGCAAGACCTAGACCTGTCATTATTAGCGCTTCACCAACTGGACCTGCTATGGTGTTAACAGTTACACCATCTGACATGCCAATACCGATCAAAGCATGATATACACCCCACACCGTTCCAAATAAGCCAACAAAAGGTGCTGTAGAGCCTATAGAAGCTAATACTGTAAGGCCATTTTCCAGCTTGGCTGTTTCTTCATCTATAACTTTTCTCATTATGCGTGTGACGAAAGCTGCGGTTGAACCTTTTTCCTCTAGTTTTAAAGCTCCATATTTCACATGATGATTACGCGCATGTATAGCGTGACTTGCAAGGTGAGAAAACGGTTCTGAAGCTCCGTGGGTGGTTAATTCATTTTCCACCTGCTCCAGAGAACTAGCTGCCCAGAACTCTCGCAGGAATTTTTTTGACCTACCTCTAACGGAATAATTTACAAATAGCTTTGCAAATATTAAGTACCAGCTAATAAGCGACATCAATACCAATATTGCAAATAGACCTTTACCAACGAAATCACTCTGTTCAATAAAATTAAGCATCCCAGGTGTTTCATCGACACCAGTAATTTGAGCTAACTCTTGAAGTTCAAGTGCAGCATCACTAGCAATGGTTGTCGTGTCACCTACCTGGGCAAGCATTAAAAATGCACTATCCAATAATTGCCACATGCGAAGTTCCTATAAAACAAAATCAAAAGGTATGTCAGCTAAAGCTTTACGTTTAACGCCATTTTCTACATAGGGCTTAAAACGGGCTGATTTGGCTGCTTTAAGAGCTGCCTTGTCGAGGCGGTCAAATCCTGATGTTTTCTGTATTGAAGCCTGCTCTACAGAACCACTGGTCCCAATAAGAACCCTTACAACCACTCTCCCCTGTTCACGCAGCCGTTGGGAGGCACGAGGATACGATGGGTTTGGTCTACGACCCGCATAGTCTACATTGCTTATAAACTTAGGCGCATCAGAGTCATCACTAACATTTTCATCACTCTGGGAAATTGGTGCGTCTTGTGCAGAAGCACTAGCTGCCACCTGCTTAGGCTGATCAACCGGCTCTGTCGCCTTCGTTGGTTTATCTTGCGGCTTTGACACAGGCTCTGGTTTAGGCTCTGGTTTAGGTTCTGGCTCTGGCTCTGGCTCTGGCTCTGGCTCTGGCTCTGGCTCAGGTTCAGGTTCAGGTTCAGGTTCAGGCTCAGGCTCAGGCTCAGGCTCAGGCTCAGGCTCAGGTTCAGGCTCAGGTTCA
>JAJYRX010000036.1 GCA_021793875.1 Pseudomonadota bacterium | reverse complement strand
TAACTATCTGGACCAGAATGGCTTTATTGATATTGAGACACCAATGCTCACACGTAGTACCCCTGAAGGTGCTCGTGATTACCTAGTGCCATCCAGGGTTCACGCGGGCGACTTTTTTGCATTGCCACAATCACCTCAGTTATTTAAGCAAATGCTTATGGTGTCAGGTTTTGATCGTTACTACCAAATCACCAAATGTTTCCGTGATGAAGACTTACGTGCAGACAGGCAGCCTGAGTTTACTCAAATCGATTGTGAGGTTTCCTTCTTAAACGAAGAGCAAATACGTGCATTGTTCGAAGGAATGGTACGTCACGTCTTTCAGTCAGTTAAGCAGATTATTCTGCCTGACCCTTTTCCAACTATGTCTTGGTCTGAAGCTATGCAAAGGTTCGGGTCCGATAAGCCAGATTTACGTGTAAAGCTAGAGCTGGTCGATGTAGCTGATGTGCTAACCGATGTGGACTTCAAAGTTTTTTCTGGCCCTGCTAACGATAGCAAATGTAGGGTGGTGGCAATGCGTGTACCAGGTGGTGGTGCGCTTGCCCGTAGTGAAATTGATGCTTACACTAAGTTTGTAGGTATTTACGGTGCCAAGGGGCTGGCATACATAAAAGTGAATGACGTTTCCAATGTGCCAGATGGTCTACAGTCACCTATAGTTAAAAATATTCATTCTCAAGCCCTTAATCAGATAATTAATAGAACTGGCGCACAAGATGGCGACCTAATATTCTTTGGTGCAGACAAAACAAGCGTTGTGAACGATGCTATGGGTGCACTAAGGGTAAAAATTGGTCAAAGCGAGTTCGGTCGTTCTAATAATCTATTTGAAGATTCATGGAAGCCGCTCTGGGTGGTAGATTTCCCTATGTTTGAATATGATGAACAGGAGAAACGCTGGTTTGCAGCACATCACCCGTTTACTAGCCCCAAAGATGGTCATGAAGATATGCTTGAGACAGATCCAGCAAATGTAATGGCAAAGGCATACGACATGGTGCTAAATGGCTGGGAAATTGGAGGCGGATCCGTACGTATACACACATCTGATGTGCAGAGCAAGGTGTTCAAAGCTTTGGGCATACAAGAGGAAGAAGCTCGCGAAAAGTTTGGGTTCCTTCTAGATGCACTACAGTACGGAGCTCCACCGCATGGTGGCGTAGCATTTGGCCTAGATAGGTTGGTAACCATAATGGCAGGTGCTGATTCTATACGTGATGTTATAGCATTCCCAAAAACACAGCGTGCGCAGTGCCTTCTTACAGAAGCTCCTTCGGCAGTAGACGAGCAGCAGCTTAAAGAGCTTCATATAAGAATACGTAAGCCGCAGCTGACAACAGGCCAAGAGTAACATGAGGATATAGGTGTCTGTTTTACGTGTAGTAAGTTACAACATTCATAAAGGCCGCTCGGCTACGGGCGGTCGCGAGTCTTTTTCTGAATTGCGGCTTGGTCTGTACGGGTTAAGCCCTGATTTGTTGTTTCTTCAAGAAGTACAAGGAAGAAACGAGCTGCATACCACTTTACATGCACAGCATGAATCGTTAGCTGCAGCGTTAGAAATGGATGTTGCTTACGGCTGCAACGCTGTAAGGGCAAGTACTGATCATGGTAATGCTCTTTTATCACGTTTTCCTATCTTGCAGCATGAGAATCAAGATGTATCAGACCATAGGTTAGAGCAGCGTGGATTATTGCATGCAGTAATTGATGTAGATGGTACGCCAGTGCATTGTATAGTTGTGCACTTAGGTTTATTTGGGGGTGGAAGAAGCAGGCAGGTGGCAGCTCTTGTGCGAAGAATAAAAACCTGGGTACCAAATGATGAGCCTATACTTATAGCGGGCGACTTTAACGATTGGAATAACCGTTTGGCCCCGCTGTTTGTGAATCAGCTTAATTTGCATGAGGTATTTGCTGTTGCCCCTGAAACCGGACTTGCTACGCCGGGTGTGCAAGGACCTTTAAGCCGCTTCAGGCGCTCTTTTCCAAACAAGCAGAAATGGCGGGCACCAGCAAAACGCATACTGCAGTTAAGTGGTACAGACAATGCCCGTATTGCTTTACCACCACGAACCTTTCCAGCTGCATTTCCGTGGCTGCGACTAGATCGTATTTATCAGCGTGGTTTTGCCGTGCGACAAGCCAAGGTACTACAGGGGGCGCCGTGGAAACAGTTGTCTGACCATGCGCCCCTACTTACCGAGTTGGAACTTCCTTAATCTGTTTTTAGCAGGCGCCATTTACCGTCTTTTACAGTAATAAGTTCACGGCCGCGCTCGTCAAATCCGCTGTGATCTTCTGGAGTCATGTTGTAGACACCCTGAGTAGCAACAAGCTCTGATGTCTGTTCCAGAGCATCACGCAATGCCTTGCGGAACTCGCTTGTACCCGGATTGGCTTTTTCTGCGGCAACCGGAATGGCTTTTTCTAGTAATAGACCGGCGTCGTATACGTTTGCCCCGAAAGTGGCAGGTTTTTCGCCATACATTTCTTCGTAGCGTTTTATATATTCAACTGCTATAGATTTTGATGGGTTGCTGTCGTCAATTTCATCGAGTACCAACATAAGGCTGGCTGCTAATATTGTGTCTTCAACGTCTTTCCCCCCCAGACTTAGAAAAGCATCTAAGGCAGCACCATGAGTTTGGTAAATTTGCCCTTTATAACCTTGTTTTTTAAGAGTTACCTGAGGTAAAACAGCTGCTGCTCCGGTAGCGCCCACTAATATTGCATCTGGGTTGGACGATAACAGCTTTAATGATTGACCAGTTACTGAACTATCAGTGCGCTGAAAGCGTTCTACCTGGGTAATTTCTATACCACTTTGCTTTGTTAACTCGGTTAATACCCTGAGCCAGTTATCACCATAGGCGTCGCCCATTCCAATATAACCCAGCGTTTTGATACCCGTGCTTTCCATGTGCTGTACCAAGGCTTCAGCGATAATGTCATCATTTTGAGTAGTTTTAAAAACCCATGATTTTTCTGGAGTCATGGGCAAGACTACCGCGGCCGTGCCCACGGGTGCTAGCATGGGTGTACCTGATTCAGCTACAAACTGTAGTACGCTCATTGAGTTAGGCGATCCGGTGGGGCCTATAATGGCATCTACCTTTTCTTCAGACATAAGCTTTTTATATGTCGTAACGGTTTGGGTAGGGTCACTAGCGTCATCAAAGTGCATATACTCTACCGAGAGATCGCCAATTTTTGTAGGCAGCAGAGGAACAGTATTTTTTTGTGGTATTCCAACAAGCGCTGTGGCACCTGTAGACGATGTAACCACCCCAACCTTAACTTGTGCTGCAGCCTGAGTAGCAGTTAACGCTAATGCGCTGACGGTTAACATTTGTGCAAATGCATTTAGTGTACGGCGAAATGCAATGCTTATTTGCTCTGACAATTTGATCTCCAGATATAGTGTTTATATGGTAGAAAGATTAAATATTATCATTGGTAGGGGAACTTATATGAAAAAGTCTAGTCCTATTAGCACTCTATGCTAACGAGTGCTAAAATACATATTGTTATGAATTAAATTCAGCTTTAAACAACTGCTAAAAGGATTGCTTATAAATATGACTCAAAACTCCCAGGCTTTGGTACTGTCATCCGAGTATTCAGACTTCCCGGTAACGAACCCCGGGGCGTTGGGCAGTTTAGATGCATATATCAGCGCAGTTTACCGTATGCCAATGCTTACGGCCGAACAAGAATCCGAGCTTGGTACACGTTTGCGCGATAACGGAGATCTAAACGCCGCGCGTGAGCTTATTATGTCTCATTTGCGTCTGGTTGTATCCATATCACGCCAGTATCTTGGTTATGGTTTGCCGCATGCTGACCTAATACAAGAGGGTAATGTAGGGTTAATGAAGGCTGTGCGGCGTTTTGACCCTTCTCGTGGGGTGCGTTTAGTGTCATTTGCAGTACACTGGATCAAAGCTGAAATTCATGAGTATGTAATACGTAATTGGCGCTTGGTAAAGGTTGCTACTACCAAGGCGCAGCGAAAGCTGTTCTTTAATCTTCGCCGCATGCGTCCTGATGGTCAAACTCTGAATAGCAGTCAAGTTGAGGAAATTGCACGTGAACTTAACGTTCGCCCTAAAGATGTTAGCGAAATGGAAGTTCGTATGTCAGGCAATGACACATCTTTCGATGTGCCGTCCGACGAAGACGATGGCTATGCACCAGTTATGTACCTGTCTGATAATGGTCATTCAGAACCTAGCCAGGTACTTGAGCGCCGTGAAGCTGCAAAGCTACAAGGTACAGGCCTCGATAACGCTTTAGCGGGGTTAGATGCCAGATCCCGTCGTATAGTTGAAGCTCGCTGGCTTCAAGATGACGGGAGCGCTACCTTACATGACTTAGCCAGCGAGTTCGGAGTATCTGCTGAGCGCATACGTCAAATTGAGGTAGCTGCATTTAAAAAACTAAGAGCTGCTTTGTCTGACTACACTACAGAAGCTGCTTAATATCTTCTGCTATTTCTTCGGCGGGGGCATCTCCGCCAATAAGAACTCTTACGTTTCCTTTTTTATCAAACACATAAAAAGAGGCCGTGTGGTCCATGGTGTAATAGCCAGAAGTATCGCTCTGAACCTTTGAGTAATATGCTTTAAACGAGTTTGCAGCCGTTTCAAGCTGCTTGCTGTTACCTACCAGCCCTATAAAGCTAGGGTTAAATGTTTGTACGTATTCTTGCACTATTTCAGGTGTGTCGCGATCGGGGTCAACGGTCATGAACAGCACCTGTACATTCGATGCTTGATCATCAAGCAAATCTAGAGTGTGAGATAGCTCTGCAAGAGCTGTTGGGCATACATCGGGACACTGTGTAAAACCGAAAAATGCAACTACAACTTTGCCCTTGAAGTCTTTTATGGAACGCAGATTACCTTCGGTATCTGGCATGGATAACTCTTTACCAAGACCAGTTCCGGTAATATCAGAACCATGGAACTCAGGTGGAGTTGGTGAGCATGCTACAAGAGCTAGCGCAAAAGAACTCACTAACGCTAATTTGACCTTGTTTAAAATACTAGTAAACACAGCTTTCTACCTTACAACGTGACCCTAGGGCATGCCTAGGTTGCTTTGCTGTAATTTACAGTATGCCAGACCAGTGATCTAGTAACATGGCTCCGTACAGCAAAGCCAGATAAACAATAGAATACCTGAACAGCTTGCGTGCCAGGGCGTCGGAGTATGATTTATAAAGCTGCCAAGCATAAGCAAGAAACAGTCCGCTTAATATTATTGCTGAAGCTAGATAAAATACCCCGCTCATTCGAATGATAAACGGTAATAGCGTAGCTGCAAATAATACTACGCTATATAGTAATATGTGCAGTCTGGTAAATTTATTACCATGGGTTACGGTTAGCATGGGTAGCCCTGAGCGCTGGTAATCGGTTTCCCTGTAAAGAGCTAATGCCCAGAAGTGTGGTGGGGTCCATATGAAAATAATCATTACTAATATCCAGGCTTCAGCTGGCACACTGTTTGCTATTGCTGCCCAACCCAATGCTGGTGGCATAGCTCCAGATAGCCCACCGATTACAATGTTTTGTGGTGTGCGTGGTTTAAGAAACGCAGTATATATAATGGCGTACCCTATGAAGGTTGCAAGAGTAAGCCACATAGTTAGTGGGTTTACCAGATGATAAAGTATCAGCATTCCCACACCACCCGTTAAGCCAGACAGGCCAAGCACCTGCATGTTTGTTATGGTACCTCTAGCTGTTGCACGCCTTTGGGTGCGCATCATACGGGCGTCTGTTTCACGCTCTATAAGGCAGTTAACCGCAAATGCCGCCGCCGCCATTAACCATATTCCTATGGTGGCTGCAACTACTGTACCAGGGTCGGGTAATGAAGGGCTAGCTAAAAACATTCCTATTACTGCACAAAAAACAGCTAGCTGTGTAACCCGTGGCTTTGTTAATACCAGATACTGTCGTAATAGCGAGGAGTCTGATTGGTACAGTGTTGTCATTTCTCTACTCCTTTGGCTGGCGTTATGCGACCTATTCTTACAATTAGGGTGACAGAAGCCAACACAAGGCCGGCAGCTCCACCGTTATGCATAACAGCAATTAAAAGTGGCCATTGAAAAAATATTGTAGTAAGGCCTGTTATGAACTGGGCAATAAGCAGCGCAATAATTAATTTGGCGGGACCCGATAAGCCAGGAGTATTACGTATTTTCCAGGCTATAAAAACCATATAAAGCACAACCACAAATGCAAAGTTACGGTGAGTCCAATGAATTGCAGTTAACGCTTGTTGTGGAATTAGCTCACCAGAGGGTAGTAAGCCTAGTTCCCTTATTGCAGAAAACCCATTGTTAAAATCCATTTCAGGAATCCACTTGCCATGGCAGGTTGGAAAATCCATGCATGCTAGCGCTGCGTAGTTTGTGCTAACCCAGCCACCTAAGCCTATTTGTATAAACAGTAGTGTCAGGCCAACGACCCACCATATTAGCCATTTGTGTGCAATAACAGGCACAGGTTGATGTGTTTTTTCTCTGGCAGCAAGCCATGTCATAAGGCTTAGTATCACCATACCACCAATAAGATGTGACGTTACTATTATCGGCATTAGTTTGTGTGTAACAGTCCAGGCTCCAAAGGCACCTTGTATACAAACAGCGATTAATGTGACTGTAGCAAGGGTGGCTTTGTGATTAATGGCGGAGCGCCAGCGCCAGGCCATATATGCAATACCTATGATCATAAGACCGAGTATTGCCCCAATATAGCGATGTACCATTTCTATCCATGCTTTAGTAAAGCTAACTGGGCCGTAAGGCATTGCTTCTAAAGCGCTGTGTATATTAGTGCTTGCCCCTATGGGGCTGAGGTTACCGTAGCAACCTGGCCAGTCAGGACAACCCAAGCCAGAATCTGTTAAACGGACAAAGGCGCCAAACATAATTAGATCAAGGGTCAGAAACCAGGCCCAAAAAACTAATTTACGGTAACGGGATTTGTGAACGTTTGTTGCCATTTATCTGCTTATAAGAGTGTCTGTTTACCCTATGCGGGAATTTTTAAGTAGTTTGCGTATGTCGTCACGTACTTTTATAGGATCAGCATCGGGTGGAAACTCCATCATTAAGTGCCCCAAAGGATCTATTATCCACATTGGCTTTTTAATACTTTGCAGCCCGTCTTCATCGTCTGAAATTGTTTCTGTGGTAAGAAATTTTGCAAGCTGATTGGGGTTGGCTCTTAGTATGTTTGTGCCTTTATACGCCTCTAGGATTTGCGGGTCTATTTTTTCGTCATCAGTTACAAACCAAATTCGTGCCAGACGCTCTACATTTTTTCCTTGGCTAGCATGCGAATTACGTAATATAAAAAGCTTGCGCACACATTCTTCAGGGCAGCTTGCAGAATCTGTTGTCACCAGAAGCCAGCGTCCTTTAAGGCTAGCTAGATCAAATGGCTGATCGTTTAGGTCGGTTAAGGGCAAGGATTTATCATCTGGCATGTCACGTTGTGGATTAATTAGGTGTCCATAGTTGGTTTTGTCTGAAGGAGCCAAACCTAGTGATGGTAAGTAATATGCCAACAAGGCTAGTAATATTGGGGCCAAAGTTATTATCCCTAGTAGTATTAGTGGTGATACTCGGGACTTATTAGATTGATGTTGTGCTAAGTTCATGTGCTGTTTTGAGTTTTTTGTTGTTGGTTCCATGTTTTTATAGTAATTTTTTTTTATGACACTTATGGCAGTATAAAGCCATGCTGCTATTGCTATTGCACTGAAAGAAAACCATTGCAGCGCGTAGCCACGGTTGGTGTCTGCTCCACTAGATGGGTCTGGCCATTCTTGTGTAAGAATATGGTCGTCACTGCTTTGCTGCAGAACTAGAGGGTATAGCTTGATTCCCGTTGCAAGTTCATATTCTTTTATATCAAGGTTCTGTAAGGTTGGTACAACTTCATTTTGGCCCTTTAGTTTGCTTTTAATATCGGACTGACTTTGATCTGCTGACCAGGACCACAATTCTAGTGCTCGTGGAATACGAGGTATTAGTTTGCCTTCTACAATATGTGTGCTTGTATCGCTTGTGATTTTCTGGATTAATTCTGGACTGACGGAGGGATCATTTCCTTTAGGTGTGGTGCTAATTGTGCGCGCCACCCATCCTCGTAGAACTGCAATGGCATATCCGGGAGCAAGTTGTAATGGGGTTACTACCCAGTAACCGGGCTGGCCTTTATGATTACGGTTTTCTAGAAAGATGGTGTAGCTATGTAACCATACGCCAGTTGCTTTTGCATTAAACCAGGGCTTCTGATTTGCATCATTATCGTTATTAATATTTATTGGTGCGCTGTCTGAAGCTTCTTGGTTTAGGAGTGCTATGTTGTCACGATGCTCTGCACGTTTTAATTGCCATTGACCAGCGCTTATGCATACTAAGGCTATAAGCCCAAGTGATACTAAGGCAAAAATAGTCTTGAAATTTTGTTGCTTGCCAGTCATGTCTGTTAAATTAACCTAATTAAGGGAGACCGTGATGCGATATATAGTCATACTGGCATTTATAGGCATATTTATAAGCTTAGGTTCAGCACTTGTTTACCTAATGCGCGATAAAGGTGGCAGTAACAGAACAGTTAATGCTTTAACTGTGCGCATAGGCCTGTCTATAGTATTGTTTCTGTTTGTGCTGCTATCGCACCATATGGGGTGGATAGACAGCACGGGTGTACTTTTTAAGCGTTTGTAACCAGGCTTAGAACCAGTAAACAAATATATAAAGGCCTAACCATACAACGTCTACAAAGTGCCAGTACCAGGCTGCTCCCTCAAAACCAAAATGATGTGTATCAGTGAAATGGCCTCTGATAAGTCTTACTAATACTACTGTTAAAAATACAGATCCAAGAATTACATGAAAGCCATGAAAGCCGGTAAGCATATAAAAAATAGCACCGAAGGCACCGGAATCGAACCTTAGATTAAGGTCTGCGTAGGCATGCATGTATTCGTAGCTTTGGCACCCTACGAATGTAAAACCTAGTATTACAGTTACCGATAACCAGAAGATAGTGCTGCCACGTTTATTGGCTCGTAATGCATGGTGTGCAATAGTTAAGGTAAGCCCTGAGGTTAGTAGCAGAGCAGTATTTATGGTTGGTAGCCAAAAAGGCCCCATGGTTTTATATTCATCTACCACTCCTGCTGGGCCAAAATTAGGCCACTCACCACTGAACCCGGGCCATAGTAGAGATCGGTGATCTATATCGCTAAGCCATGGTGTTGTTACATCACGCATATACCAAAGCGCAAAGAAGAACGCCGAGAAAAACATGACCTCGGAAAATATAAACCAGGCCATGCTCCATCGGTAGGCTGAGTCTACACGCTTGCTGTTATAGCCTAGCTCTGACTCACGAATTGCCTCTCCGAACCAGAAGTAAAGAGATGCTAGCAGGCAGGCAATACCTATGAGAAACAATACATAACCAGTTGTATACCGGTTTATCCACAATGCAGCACCCAGCAATGTGATTAATAGAGACGCACTAGTGCGTATTGGGTGAGCTGATATGTCAGGCACGTAATAATACGGTGCTTCTTTTTTGGCAGTCTGACTTGCGTTCATGCGTTGTTCTCCTGCAGGTATTATGGCTTAGATACTTTGACTGAAATAGGAAACTAAACCATTTGCCAATGCAACCAGGCCGACAACAAACACTATTACAACAATTAGTCCAGTTATGATCAGATGAACTGGATTTAAAGTGTCTTTGTCTTTGTCGTAGCCTTTTCCTTTACGTACGCCAAACAACCCCCAAAATACCGCTTTTAGTGTTTGCAGGAAGTTAAGCCTACGTTTTGTTAATTCTTTTATGTCTTTACTCATTTACTGCTGCTATCCGCCAAGCGATGCCCCCCGCCAGAATGCCCATGCCATTATGGCTATAACAATAATTACTAAAATTAATGCAGTTCTGCGATTCTTTTTACGTTGCTCGGGGGTCATGGCGTTACTACTAATATCATTGTTTACTTAACCTCTGGTGGCGTTTCAAAAGTATGGAATGGTGCTGGTGAAGGTACAGTCCACTCTAAGCCATCGGCACCCTCCCATGGTTTGGCTGGTGCAGGTTCACCGTGGCCGCGCCAGGCTTTTACAGCCAGATAGAGGAAAATAAGTTGAGAGAAACCAAACCAGAACGCACCTATAGTTGCAATCTGGTTGAAGTTAGTAAATTGCAATGCATAATCGGCGTATCGACGCGGCATGCCAGCAAGACCAAGGAAGTGCATTGGGAAGAACGTGACATTAAAGGAAATCATGCTATTCCAGAAATGCATTTTTCCTAGTCTTTCGTTGTACATGCGGCCGGTCCATTTGGGCAACCAGTAGTATGCTCCAGCATACATGGCAAATAATGAGCCAGCTACCATAACGTAGTGGAATTGCGGAGTTATGTAGTATGAATTTTGTACCCCAAGATCTACTGATGCTA
>JAJYRX010000035.1 GCA_021793875.1 Pseudomonadota bacterium | reverse complement strand
AACAACTAATAATACGTTATATTCTGATTTGGCCAATACCTGTTGCGGGCATAGCCCTAGTTTACGCACTCAGTCAATATACTGGCTATGCATCTACAAACATATTGTTTGTGTTCACACCATTTACCATATTTATTTGGAGCTGGTTTGACCGTGATAAACAGTTTCTACACGATAGAATCGCAGGCACTAGACTGTTTAACAGTAATAAAACAAGCCGCTACGCAACTCAACCATAAAGCATCACAATGTCAGATCAACTAAAACGATACATTTTGCCCGACTATCAAATACGCACCCAAATAGTTCACCTTGATGACACATGGCGCAATGGCTTGCACCACCAAAATCTGCCATCTAATGTAAAACAACTAATTGGTGAGCTTATTGCTGCAACTACGCTATTAGCCGCAAATATAAAATTTAATGGTTCACTAATACTGCAGATACAAGGTGACGGACCAATCCCTCTTATGGTTGCGGAATGTAGTGCAAACCTTAGTGTAAGAGCTACTGCCAGCCTGAAAGAAGGTGTCAACATACCTGACACAACCAATCTGCAAAAGTTAATGAATCAAACTGGAAATGGCCGCTTCGCTGTAATACTTGATCCAAAAGATAAAACAGAAGGTATGCAAGCATATCAAGGTGTTGTTCCGCTAGAAGGCCCAAGCATTGCCCAAGCACTTGAGCATTACATGCTTAGCTCTGAGCAACTAGATACTAAACTTTGGCTAGCGGCAAATAACGAGCGCTGTGCCGGCCTTCTGCTGCAAAGACTTCCAAACCATGGCGGACATAATGAAGACAATGACACCAGCACTGACACAAACCTTAGTGATACTCAGAAACAATTCTGGGATAACATGCTTCCACTATTTGACACACTAGATTCTAAAGAGTTGCTCGAAACTAGCCCTGACACTCTTATGCATCGTTTTTTTTGGCAAGATCAAGTACGTGCTCTTGGTGAACAGCATGTAACATGGCACTGCCCTTGCTCGCGCGAGCGTGTACAAGATATGCTTAAAATGCTGGGTAAAAGCGAAATAGATTCTATTATTGAAGAAAAGGGCGAGGTAAACGTAGCGTGCAACTTTTGTGGGAAACCGTATACATTTGATGTAATAGACTGCACCAGCCTGTTTGTTGAAATGCGCAACAGGCCTGGCGGTTCAGGGTCATCTATACATTAATAGTGGTAGCTAAAATAATCCATAGGTAACGGCGCTAATTGCAAGTATATGTGGGCAAGGTAAAACTACATGCATGAGCGCTGTTATCAAAACAAACCCACGTACATATTTTAGCTATGCACATCAGACAGGTGCAGCCATACTAGAGTTCACAGCCATGGCCGTGCCTCTTGTTTTGATAAGCTTGGGAACTATAGAACTATCAAGCTGGTTTTACACGCGGCAGGCCTTACATACCGTCTTACTAGATGCGGCAAGGGAAGCTACCACAAAACATATTCATCCCGAAGCAATTATAAATACCTTAGAAAATGGACTAACCCCACTTTTCGCAAAAGGACCTCGCGCACAGAACCTAGAAGCAATAAACAGTGGGCTGGAACTCAGACGTCAACAAATAAAAGGTGCACCTTGGCAAATAACAGTATTATCGCCATCATATAGTGCTTTTAAAGACTTTCAAGATAGCAGTCTGTACCTTCCAAAGGCCAGTGGCTTAGCTATAGTAAATAACTACTTTCTGGCCGAACAAGATCTAAACAATAAAAAGCGCGGAAGCGGCTGGGTTAATGGTAGCGGCCCGATATCTGGGCAAAATATATATCAAGCCAATACTCTTACTTTAGAGTTTTACTGGCCACATCGTCCGGCATTTACACCATTTGCTTACATATTAAAGCTATTGAGCAACTCTAGCGACAGTTATGCTAAAAAAGTCTTGAAAGCAGGCTACTTACCCATAAAACGTTCTATTAGCCTTATGATGCATTCACACCCTGTACTTTGGCCAAACCATTCTTCAGGCAAAGTTCTATTTGAACAAGGGTATACAACCAACCCTTGTAAAGGGTGGCTGTGCTCTCAAACCACACGCAACCAGCAAACTCACACTGACAATACTACAGATAACAACGATTATTCTTATACAAATGAAGGTGAATGGCCGGCAAATAATGCTGAAGACTTTATTGATCCGAGCAACCCCATTAATTCGGGCTCACTACCAGATGTCGGAAATCATATATTTCCTAACCCTGAATGTGGAATAACAATGTGCTGCGTGTTCTAAATAAGAGCGTATTAAGGCTCAAGTATTTGTACGAACACCTCGCCTTCTTTTAGCATACCCTGCCCTGCTCTTGCATGCTCTTCCACAGCCTGTGTACCAGACTTTAAGTCTAAAACCTCTGCAGCAAGCGCATTATTACGTGCGGTTAGCGCTTCATTTTCTTCTTGTTGTCTGGCAACCTGCTGTTCTAACTGCTTTACACGCATGAAACCATCCTTACCAAACCACAAAGGGTACTGGATAAATAAGGTTAGTAGAAACAATACCAGGAATAGTAGGCGCATGCAGGTTTAGGAACGGCCCGCCTTTATACGGGCCTTATCCCATTTGTACTAACGCAGATTATAGAACGCATCGCGACCGGGATAGTTAGCTACATCGGCCAACTCTTCCTCTATACGCAATAACTGATTGTACTTTGCTGTACGGTCAGATCTAGATAGAGAACCTGTTTTAATTTGCATAGCATTTGTTGCCACCGCTATATCGGCAATTGTTGCATCTTCTGTTTCACCAGAACGATGTGAAATTACCGCTGTGTAACCAGAGCGTCGTGCCATTTCAATAGCTGCAAAGGTTTCGGTAAGCGTTCCTATTTGGTTAATTTTTATAAGTATAGAGTTAGCTATATTTTGATCTATGCCTTGTTTCAGAATTTTTGTATTGGTAACAAACAGGTCATCACCAACAAGCTGAACCTTTTTACCAAGACTATCACTAAGTATTTTCCAACCATCCCAGTCTGTTTCGGCCATGCCATCTTCTATGGAGACGATAGGGTATTTGTCACACCAGCTAGCGAGCAAGTTTGTGAAATCTTGTGCCGATAAGCTAATACCACCTTCACCCTTAAGGTGGTACTTACCATCGTGGAAAAACTCTGAGCTAGCGCAATCAAGTGCAAGAGCTATATCAGTTCCGGCCTCGTAACCTGCTCCAACAACAGCTTCAAGAATAAGCTGAATAGCAGCCTCATGGTTAGCCACGTTGGGAGCAAACCCACCCTCATCACCAACGGCAGTAGACATACCATTACTGTCTAAAAGTTTTTGTAGAGCGTGAAATACCTCAGCCCCCATACGCAAGGCCTCTCGGAAACTACTGGCTCCAATAGGCACAATCATAAACTCTTGCATATCGAGATTATTATTTGCGTGTGCACCACCATTGATTACGTTCATCATGGGTACAGGCAAACTCATAGGACCACTACCGCCAAAGTAACGATAAAGTGAAAGCCCACTGTCATCGGCGGCAGCCCTTGCTACCGCCATGCTAGCAGCTAGTATGGCATTGGCTCCTAGACGGCTTTTATTATCTGTTCCGTCAAGTTCTATAAGAGTTTTGTCAATGAAGGTTTGCTCTTGTGCGTCTAAGCCTATGATTGCCTCGGCAATCTCGGTGTTTATATTTTCTACAGCCTGCAAAACACCTTTCCCTAAATAACGACTGCTGTCATCGTCACGTAACTCTACAGCCTCGCGTGAACCGGTAGAAGCTCCAGAAGGTACGGAGGCTCGTCCCATTGCGCCAGATTCAAGCAAGATATCGCATTCGACGGTGGGATTACCACGTGAATCTAGTATCTCGCGGCCAATTATGTCTACGATAGCACTCATTTAAACACCCTCTACTATATACATTGTCATCTCGGCTGCCCCTTCACGTGCTTTACGTGCCTTCATATATGTTTCAGAGTTATAAAACGCACGGGCATCTTCCATACTATTAAAACCTAGTATTACAGTACGTGCCGGAGCCTCACCCTCTAGAGCCTCTGTTTTACCCCCACGCACCAAAACTTGTGCGCCCGACTCTTGCATGGCACGACTGGAAAACTCCCGGTATTGCTCGTATTGCTCTGGGTTGGTAACGGTAACGTTTGCAATAATATAAGCTGAACTCATTAGCTAACCTTTTTGTTGTCTGTTTGCTGCTTACGAAACTCGAGAGCAGACTTTATATAACTTGAAAATAGCGGGTGTCCGTCACGAGGTGTGGATGTAAACTCAGGATGAAACTGAACCCCCATGAACCAAGGATGGTTTGGCAGCTCCATAATTTCTGCCAACCCCTCGTTCGGGGTACGCGAGCTTATAACCATACCTGCAGCCTCTAGACGGTCTATGTAAACCCTATTGACCTCATAACGATGACGATGACGCTCGTTAACTGAATCTCCGTAGATACTATGTGCTAATGTACCTTGTTTTACAGGGCAAAGCATGGCTCCCTTTCGCATACCTGTATCTATTGGCTTATCAGTATTATCACCTTCAGTTTCACGCACTTCATGTATAAGCGCAACTACAGGATTAGGTGCAGAAGGATCAAACTCTGTACTGTTGGCTCCGCCTAAACCGGCAACGTTACGGGCAAACTCTATCACTGCAAGCTGCATGCCCAAGCATATACCAAGGAATGGAACCTTGTGTTCTCGCGCATACTGAATTGCCTTTATTTTGCCTTCGGTTCCACGCTTTCCAAACCCTCCAGGCACAAGTATTGCATCAAGATCTTTGAGCGAGTTAGTACCTTCTTTCTCAATTTGCTCGGAGTCTATGTACTTTATTTCTATATGGGAATCGGTATGAATTCCAGCATGTACCAGTGCTTCTGCCAATGACTTGTATGACTCGGTCATATCAACATACTTACCCACCATTCCCACAACTACTTTGTGGGTTGGATTTTCTATGGCCTCAACTAGGTGATCCCACATGGTTAAATCGGCAGGAGGCGGTGATAAGCTAAGGGCATCGCATATAAGATTATCAAGGCCCTGCTTATGCAGCATAGAGGGTATTTCATATATGTGATTAGCATCCCATACAGAAATTACGGCATCTAGGGGTACATTTGAGAACAAAGATATTTTGGCTAGTTCTTCCTGAGGAATACGCCTATCGGCGCGACACAATAAGGCATTTGGATAAATGCCTATTTCACGCAGCTTTTGCACTGAATGCTGAGTTGGTTTGGTTTTTAGCTCGCCAGCCGATGCTATATAAGGCACTAAAGTTAGGTGCACAAACGCAGCATTATGGCGTCCAAGTCGCAGGCTCATTTGCCTTACCGCCTCAAGAAATGGCAGCGACTCAATATCTCCTACAGTACCACCGATTTCAACAATTGCGACATCTGCTTCGCCACCCCAAGCAGCTTTTGCACCACGCATTATGAAATCTTGAATTTCATTAGTTATATGCGGAATAACTTGAACAGTTTTACCAAGATAGTCACCACGCCGCTCTTTACGTAACACAGACTCGTATATTTGCCCTGTTGTAAAGTTGTTTACCTTACGCATACGAGCTGATATAAAGCGTTCGTAGTGGCCAAGATCAAGGTCTGTTTCAGCCCCGTCTTCAGTTACAAACACCTCGCCATGCTGAAACGGACTCATAGTGCCTGGATCTACGTTTATGTATGGGTCCAGCTTTAGCATAGTTACGCGTAAGCCACGTGACTCTAGGATTGCTGCCAACGATGCGGCAGCTATGCCTTTTCCAAGGGAGGAAACTACTCCTCCTGTTACGAATACATATTTGGTCATGATAGATTTTGCTCGTTGTTAACGAGCTGCAGCAGGAAAATAGGATTATAACCTTTCATATATGTGCTGTGCGCTTAAGTAGCCAATCGTATGCCCGCCCGGATAATAGAGGCGCCAGACGGCTTTTAGTTTGATCGTGGTAACTATTCAGCCACTTTATTTCTTCATATGAAAGCATGTTTTTATTAATACAACGAGTATCAATTGGGCACAGAGTAAGGGTTTCAAACTCCAAAAATGTATTATCTTGCTCTACCGGCTTAGCAAGCACCAGATTTTCTATACGTATACCCCACTTATCTGGCCTATATAGACCAGGCTCATTAGAAGTAACCATACCAGACTTAAACTGGTATTGGTCACCAACCTGCTGACGTGGTGATATGCTTTGGGGACCCTCATGCACATTCATGAAGTATCCTACGCCATGACCGGTACCATGACCATAATCTAAGCCATGCTGCCATAATGGCATACGCGCTATAGAATCTAAAGATGCACCCTTTGTACCTTTCGGAAACCTTGCCATTGAAAGGGCTATCATTCCCTTTAACACCAATGTGTAGTCGGTACGCTGCTGATCGGATATGTTTCCAATGGGAACCACACGGGTAATGTCTGTTGTACCACCAAGATACTGTCCACCTGAATCTATTAACAAAAGGCCATTACCTGTTATTACACTATGGTTTTCAGGTGTAGCTTGATAATGTGGCATAGCACCATTAGCATTAAAACCGGCAATAGTAGAAAAACTTGGTGAAACAAAGTTAGGTTGTCTTGCTCTTGCGTTAGTTATTTCTTCATCAATTGTCAATTCGGTAATGGTTCGCGAACCATCGGAAAGCTCTGACTCAAGCCAGGAAAAAAACTCGCACAATGCTACGCCGTCGTACTCCATCGTAGCTCTTATATTGCTAATTTCGTGATTGTTTTTTTGCGCTTTAATAAGCTGTGATGGATTAATACAAGGTATTTTTTCTAGGTGGTTTATGGAGTTAAACAAAGCCAGCGATGTACGGCTAGGGTCGTAAAGAATGGTGTTACCAATAGGTATGTTGCTTAAGAACTCATTAATTTGGCTATATGCCTTAACCCTTATACCTTCGTTTCTTAAATAGCTATTAACACTGCTGTTAAGTTTTACGCTGTCAACAAACAACCATGCATCGGTATGACTTATTACTGCGTAAGATAGAAATACGGGGTTATAGCTAACATCGGAACCGCGTAAATTAAACGTCCACGCAATATCATCTAAAGATGACATAACATGCCACTGGCACTTATTGTTTGTCATTTCATTGCGTATGCTTTGCAAGTTTTCAGACACAGAGCGGCAAGCAAACGGCTTTTCATGCACATATATATGGTTTTGTGGTAAGCCCGGCCTGTTCTTCCAAATAGCATTTGTAATGTCAGGCTCTGTTACCAGATTAATACCATGTTCACTCAAACAAGATATCCATATGCTATGTGCCTGCATTGACATAGTGCTTGCATCAGCCCACACGTTTTGTCCAGATTGCAACATAGACAACGCCCATCTTTGAGGGTCAGGCACTCCTGACATACCATGCTGCATAAGTTGATAAACCGTATTGTTTAGCTGTGCCGATGCTTGCTCCCAATAACGGCTATCTGTCCATAAGCATGCCTGGTCTTGAGTAATTACCAAAGTTGCAGCTGATCCAGTAAAACCACTTAACCACTCACGCAAATGCCAGTGTTCTGGGACGTATTCTGACATATGGGGGTCGGCGGTAAAAACAACACACGCATGTATGTTGTTACGCACCATAAAAGCCTGCAAAGACTCAACTCGTTTATTAACTTCAGCTGCGTTATTCATGGTATTAAAAACAAAAAAGCCCCGTCAATTATTATATGACGGGGCAAGGCATTAAGGATTTAAGAGAAATCTGAAAGATCTAGCTTTGCCTTGGTTTTGGCTTTAACTTCCTCAAGGGTAACGTCAGGAGCCAGCTCCAATAGTTTAAGACCATTATCAGTAACTTTAAGCACACATAGATCGGTAACTATTAGATCTACTACACCTACAGCAGTTAAAGGCAATGTACACTCGGGCAACAGCTTTATATCTTCAGTGCCATCTTTAAGACGAGCAACGTGATCCATAAGCACCACAACACGACGCACGCCAGCTACTAAGTCCATGGCACCACCCATGCCTTTAACCATTTTGCCAGGAATCATCCAGTTGGCAAGATCACCTTTTTCAGAAACCTGCATGGCTCCTAGAATAGCAAGGTCAACCTTACCGCCACGTATCATGGCAAATGAATCAGCTGATGAAAAGAACGATGACCCTGGCAAGGTAGTTACTGTTTGCTTACCAGCATTGATAAGGTCTGCGTCTAATTCTTCTTCAGTTGGGAAAGGCCCCATACCTAACAAACCATTCTCGGATTGCAACCATACTGTGATTCCATCGGGAACATAGTTAGCCACCATGGTAGGCATACCTATTCCCAGGTTAACGTAGAAGCCGTCCTGCAGCTCTTGGGCGGCACGGGCGGCCATTTGTTCACGAGTCCAGGCCATGTTTAAGCTCCTTCTGTGTTGCGTATTGTACGTACTTCTATACGCTTTTCTGGGTTAGCGTTAAGTACTATTCTGTGAACGAAAATACCTGGCAGGTGTATATGATCTGGATCTAGATCACCTGTTTCCACTATTTCTTCAACCTCTACTATTGTTACCTTACCTGACATTGCAACATTAGGGTTGAAGTTTCTAGCAGTTTTTCGAAACAGCAGATTACCTGCCCTGTCGGCTTTCCAGGCTTTTACCAAAGAGACATCGGCCACTATTGACTCTTCCATAACATACTGTTCACCATTGAACTCCTTAACCTCTTTGCCTTCTGCAACAATAGTGCCAACCCCGGTGCGTGTAAAAAACGCTGGTATACCTGCACCGCCTGCACGGAGTTTTTCAGCTAGTGTTCCTTGGGGGGTGAACTCTAGTTCTAGCTCGCCAGCAAGGTACTGACGCGCAAACTCTTTATTCTCACCCACATATGAAGCTATCATTTTTTTAATTTGGCGAGTGTCTAGGAGCTGTCCTAGGCCAAAACCATCGACACCAGCGTTATTACTTACACAGGTTAGGTTTTTTACACCTGTGTCACGCAAAGCCTCTATAAGAGCTTCAGGTATGCCGCACAGACCAAAGCCGCCTACAGCGATAGTCTGGCCATCGGCAACTACACCTTTTAACGCTTCAGCAGCGCTTGGGTAGACTTTATCCATATTTGCTTCCTATTTAGTCATGTCAAATTGCTATTTACTTATACCAACTATTTAAAGCACGAAGCCAGAGCTTCGAGCTCGGCAGTACTCCATGGCTGTGGTTTACCTGTGGATGCACAAGCACCCACTACTACATTACATCCTTTTGAATAAATAACATTGGCATCAGAATGACATTCAATTCTCGATTGAAATGTCAAACTGCTTGTGCCAATTTTTTTTACACCTAAAATTACAGAAACTGTAGCGGGGTACTCTATTGGTTTGATGAAGTCACACGTTTCGTGCACAAGCAGCACTACCTTTTTGGTAGGAATTGGCAAACCAGCTGCATTAAATAGTTGTACGCGAGCTTCCTCAAGAAACCGAAAGTACAATGTATTGTTAACATGGTTTTGAGCGTCAAGATCGCCCCAGCGAACAGGTATGACACAACGGAAACGCGCGTCTGCCGGGATCATTGACGTTGATTCTAATGCCATTTTAACTCCTGTCTTTAACCATCAAGACTAGCACAACATCGCTAAAGTATAAACGTAAGTGGTGCTATACAAGAGTACTAACTGCAAGGCTGATAAAACAACGTTTTGCTCACTGCACTACAATCAGACTTATGTAATACGGAGATTTAAAACCATGTCCGAACGAGAATCAATGGAATATGACGTTGTAATTGTTGGTGCCGGACCAGCCGGACTAGCAGCAGCAATACGTCTGAAACAGTTGGCAGCAGAAAAAGAACAGGACTTCAGTATTTGTGTACTTGAAAAAGGCGCAGAAGTCGGCGCTCATACTCTTTCAGGTGCCGTTATAGACCCCAAATCACTAAGCGAGCTTATCCCAGATTGGAAAGAACGCAATGCCCCCATAGGCACTCCTGTTAAAGAAGATAAATTTCTTTTCCTGAAAGAAAGCAGCGCCAAATCAACACCTTCCTGGATGCTTCCTGACTGTTTTAAAAACGATGGTAATTACGTGGTCAGGCTAGGGTTTTTAGTACGTTGGCTTGGCGAGCAGGCCGAAGCTCTTGGGGTAGATGTCTTCCCTGGCTTTGCCGCAGCTGAAGTGCTGTACAGTGAATCAGGTGCTGTACGCGGAGTTGCCACTGGGGATATGGGTGTAGCGCGCGATGGCAGCCATACCAGCAACTATCAACCAGGTATGGAGCTGCATGCAAAATATACTCTTTTTGCCGAAGGCTCTCGAGGGCAGCTTGGGCGTGAACTTATAGAGAAGTTCTCGCTAGATAAAAACCGTAATGCTCAAAGTTACGCAATAGGTATAAAAGAGCTATGGGAAGTTGAACCCTCAAAGTCCAAACCTGGTCAGGTAATACATACTGCTGGATGGCCCCTAGACTCTGACACTTATGGCGGGTCATTTCTATACCATATGGATGACAACCTAGTAGCTATTGGTCTAGTAGTTGGTCTTGATTAT
>JAJYRX010000034.1 GCA_021793875.1 Pseudomonadota bacterium | reverse complement strand
CCGATCTTCACCTATAGATATTTGTTTTGTTATGTATTTATCTATAAAGCGTTGATCTATTCCTTCATACCGACCGCAAACAATGATAAGACCATCTGTAGCAGAAATATCAAGCGCCTTATCGTGATTAAATGTATTTCCAGATGGAGTCATAAGCGCTACATCAGCTTTATCGTTGGGACCGCGCTGTTGTCGTATGTGCATTAAGGTATCATAAAGAGGCTGAGCCATCATTACCATACCTGGACCACCACCATAAGGCCTATCATCTACAGTCTGATGAGAGTCGTGCGTAAAGTCACGTGGATTCCATAGATGAAGAGACCATATACCACGTTGATGTGCCCTACCGACAACACCAATGTCACGTACGGCTGAAAATATTTCAGGAAAAATTGTTATTACGTCAAAACGCATAATTGCTTAATCTATTACCCAATTACTAAGCAGTATACGTCTTTCCAAATCTACAGTATGTACATGCGCCTTAACGAATGGCACAAGCTCTTGGACTGGTCGTGATTTTTTATCAAGCATAAATAGGTCTGAATAACTTGGACCGCTTTTGTCAGATGATCGTACAGGTAATGAAACTTTTTCTACTGTATTTTTGATACGAGATACCTGAAGTATTCCGTGAGCACCATTGTCTTGCATTCCGGTAACCTCACCTATTAAGACAGTCTCACCTAAGCCGTTCTGACCGTAAAGCAAACAACCTATTATGTCAGTCCAGTAATATTCATCTATATCTGGCTCAATAAAGTCTGAGCGCCTGATACACACCACACAGCCTTTGAGGGTTTCAGCTGCGTTACGGTCACTAATACCATTTAACAGAGCAACCATGGTAGCACCATGCTCTCGTGTATTGTTTACTTTTATCTGTAAATAATTATGACCGGTTTGAGAAGATAGCAAAGAAAAAGCACCCGACCCAGAGAATGAGTCAGGTGCTTTTAACCACCATGTATCGGCCTGCAAAAGGTTTTCTGAACCCTGCGACCATGGCCGCACCCTCACCCAACCTTTAATTCCATGAGCGCCACTAATGTGACCAAGCTCGATTAGATCGGCAGGAACAGCCAATTTTTAGCTCGCTTATGCTTGTTCAGTTACCTGGGCCGAGTATTCTTTTACTAAACGTGTTACCGCTGCAGAAAGCTGAGCACCGTTTTCTTTCCAGTACTGTATACGATCTAAGGACAAACGAATATTTTCCTGCCCTTCTTTTGCCAGCGGATTGTAGAAACCTAGACGCTCAATAAAGCGGCCGTCACGACGATTACGCGAGTCAGCAGCCACTACGTTGTAAAACGGGCGCTTTTTCGAGCCACCACGTGTAAGACGAACCACTACCATGTATTATCCCTTAAAAGAACTTTGCAAAACAAAGCATTTTATCACACAGGGTCAAGAGCTACAATATTTTTACGTGCAGCAATATACTCCGGACGGGGTTCTAAGCCATACTTTGGCTCTTTTAGCATGTTTTCTACACTGTTATATACAAAAAATGCGTTAGATCTTGACCACGGTGAAATATTACCTGCAGAGCCATGCATGGTATTGCAGTCAAAAAATATTACAGAACCAGCTTTTGCTGTAACAGCTTCAATACCACCTTGGTCAACCAAAAGCTTTAGACTTATTGGATCAGGCACACCCACTTCCTGCTGGCGCAATGACTTTTCATAGTTTTTATCAGGCGTTTCACCAACGCACGAAATAAATTGAGTGTGAGATCCTGGCACTAGCATTAAAGGACCATTACATGCGTTGTTATCTGTCAACAATATAGAGCAACTAAGAGCACGCATATTTGGCATGCCATCTTCTACATGCCAAGTCTCAAAATCTGAATGCCAATAGAACTCCTTACCATTAAACCCTGGTTTAAGGTTAACTCGTGATTGGTGAATATAAACCTCTGAACCTAGTATTTGCCGTGCGACATGTAACAATCTAGGATCACGAGACAGCTTATCCATAACGCCCGATAGCTCATGCACACGGAAAACTGATCTAACAGCATTGCTATCAGGTTCTATCACTGCCTCTTTAAGCTTAGCTATCTCAGGGTCTGTGCTCAGACGCTCTACCTCAGCCTGAAGTTTATTCACTTCAGTCTGATCAAATACGTCTTCAAGAACCAAGAATCCATTATCCTCATAGTTGTTTATCTGCTTATCACTTAACGCTTGTGTATATTCTCCCGCCCCATAAACAACTGGGTCTTGCCGTGCAATAATTGCGGCATCTCCGTCGGTACGAGATGGATAAATATCACTCATAAACGTCCTCGTAAAAAGTCTGTTTAGGTGTTTTTGTAAAAACATTTAAATTTAAAGTTTCCAGTTAATTAAGCCGCGTCCGTATCAAGTGGGTAAACGCCATCCTCATCGTGCACTTCGTTACCTGTTAATGGTGGGTTAAATACACAGATTACGCGTAAGGGCTCCTTACCACCACGCAGCCAATGCTCATCATGCTTATCTAGTGCATAAACCACACCTGGGCCCAAGTCATACTTCTTACCATCGGCAATAGTTTCTATTTCACCATCGCCCTCTATACACCAAACGGCTTCCAGGTGATTCTGATAATGTATATGGGTTTCCGTGCCCGGAAAAATGGTGGTTTCGTGGAATGAAAAACCCATACCATCTTTTTTGAGTAACACCCTTCTGCTTACCCAGTTATCCGTACGAATTTCATCCTTGGTACCAATAACATCTTTAACATTACGAACTATCATTTATGCTGCCCCACCTATTTTTACAACTCTGGTATAAACACCTTCACTTTTCAAGGTTTCCTCCACTGACTTTTCAATAATCCCAAGCCCCTTATCCAACATGTCTTGGTCTATTGTTAAAGCAGGAAGAATCTTTAGAACCTCATCCTTGGCGCCAGATGTCTCGATAATAAGACCATGCTCGAAAGCCTTTTGGGCTACCAAGCCTGCCAATTCAGGGTGGTCGTCGAAAACCAGCCCCTGTATTAACCCACGCCCCCTAACACTAATGCCTGCCACTCTATGCTTACGAGCAATCTCTTTAAGGCGTTTGTGAACAAAATCGCCCTTTTGAACTGTTTCAGAAGCAAATTTGCTATCAGCCCAATACTTGCGTAGAGCATGTGTAGCAGTAACAAAAGCCATGTTGTTGCCACGGAACGTGCCACTATGTGCACCAGGCTCCCATATATCTAACTCTGGACGCATCAGAACTAAGGACATTGGCAACCCAAACCCTGATAGAGATTTGGAAAGTGTAATTATGTCTGGCTTGATTCCAGCCTCTTCGAAACTAAAGAACGCACCTGTTCTTCCGCAACCGACCTGTATATCATCAACTATTAACAGAACATCGTGTTTGCGACACAGTTTCTCTAAATCTTTTAACCAACGGGCAGACGCAACATTAACACCGCCCTCACCTTGGACAGTTTCCACAATAACGGCAGCAGGTTTGTCCATACCACTACTGTTATCCTGTAGCAGGCGCTTTAACCAATCTATGGTGTTCACCTTTTCACCCATGTATCCGTCATAAGGTACAAAAGTTGTATTAGAAAGGGATACACCCGAAGCATCACGGAACTTTGAGTTCGCAGTGACAGCTAGTGATCCACCACTTACACCATGGAAACCATGGGTAAAAGAAACGACGTTATGTCTGCCTGTAACCTGACGGGCAATTTTTAATGCAGCTTCAACCGCATTTGTTCCAGTGGGCCCAGTGAACTGTAATGTATAGTTCATGCCCCTAGGCTTTAGAAGAATCTCGTCTACGGTTTCCAGAAACTCTTTCTTAGCTGTTGTGGCCATATCCAGACCATGCACCACACCATCTTGTTGCAAGTACTCTACTAGTGCCTGCTTAAACTCTGGATTGTTGTGACCGTAGTTCAATGTTCCTGCGCCACTGAAAAAATCTATATATTCCTTACCAGACTGGTCAGTTAACACTGAACCTACAGCCTTCTTGAAGACAACTGGAAAGGAGCGCACATAGCCGCGCACTTCAGATTCCATACGATTAAAAATACCTAATTCTGTACTCATGAATTACCTTTGATGCTTGAAATAATGTTTTATATAAAGTAGATCAACGTGTTATGCAGCGTGAGTTTCACCTACTGGCCCTATACGTAGAAGGTTCTCATCCTCATGGTTTTGCGGACCGAATAAATCAGACTCAAAATACTCACGCTCCTTCACAGAGGCGCCAAAACCTTCTGCGAACCGCGCAAACATCTTGCGCGATGCCTTATTTTCAGGGCCAACTGTGGTTTCTACGAACCTAATATTTGCCATGGAAGAACGCTTGAAAAGCTCTTGCAACATGGTTGTACCAAGACCATATCCCCTAGCCTTGCTATGCACTGCTACCTGCCAAACAAACAGAACATCATTTTTATCTGGATGTATATACGCTGATATATATCCAACTATCTCATTATCTAGCTCTGCAATTATGCAAGAGTCTGCAAAGTGCTCTGATAGCAAAAGGTATGTATATGTTGAATTCAAATCCAGTGGAGGGCACTGCTTTATAAGCTTGTAGATTGAATACCCGTCTTGCCTAGTTGGCTTGCGGAACACCAATCCGGCCGGCACTGAGATTGCTCTTGCCGCTGCGGTTTGGTCTTTAATAGTCACTTGTTAAGCCTTTTAAATTTGTTTAGTTGAAATAATTTCTACTCAAATCATATGCCTACAAAATACCTATGTCAAACAGCAAAATATCTACAATTTAATCTTATAAATCAATATCTTATAGAGAGATAACCATTAATATAGACACATTTCATCAAATGTTATCTATACGTAACAAAACAATACCCAAATAAAAAAGCCAGAATGTGCATTCTGGCTTAAAAAGTTAACCTTCTGTTTGTTCGGCTAGTTGTTAGCGCCGTTTAAGATAGTGCTCAGTTACATTGTTTGATAATTGTTTTTGTGCCAATAACTCATTCCCCGACTGGGCACAAAACGCCTGAAAATCACCAGCAGCATGATCATCAGTAGTAATTACTTTTAGTATCTCACCACTTTGCATTTGAGATAAAGCTTTTTTTGCACGCAATATGGGTAAAGGACATGTAAGCCCACTAGCATCAACGAGTTGATCGGGCGTAGGTATATTTGTTTCCATAACTATTAGTACTTATTTATAGTTCAAAGCTTTCCTGAAACCCATGGTTTAACGCTATTTAACGCAGTTGGAAGATCTTTTACTGATACTCCTCCACCCATGGCCATATCGGGCCTGCCACCGCCTTTGCCACCCACCTGCTCAGCAACCATGGAAATCAGCTCACCTGCTTTAACTGTTGTAGTCAGGTTAGGTGTTACACCTGCAACCAAACTAATTTTGCCATTAGATACTCCAGCAAGCACCACAACACCAGATTTAAGGGCATCTTTAGCTTTATCAGTCATTGCACGCAACCGTTTTGCGTCCACCCCATCTAGTGAAGCAACAAGAAGACTAGTCTCGGAGTTAAGCTTTATAGCCTTTTCTAGAAGATTGTCGCTAGCAGCCGAGGTTAGACGGTCTTTCAGTTGATCTCTCTCACGTTCTGTGACTTTCAATTGTTCTTGCAAGTTATCAATACGATCGACAACTTTGTCAGAAGATGTTTTTAGAGCTGCTGCAATCTGATTCAGCGAAGATATGGAATCTTGCACCCACTTAAGTGCATGCATACCTGTTACCGCTTCTATACGTCTGATGCCTGACGCTACACTTCCTTGCGAAATTATTTTGAAAAGGCCAATATCACCAGTAAACCTCACATGCGTGCCACCGCACAGCTCACGGGAAAAACCTATATCTAATACACGAACCTCATCCTCATACTTTTCACCAAACAACGCCACAGCACCCTCTGCTATAGCATTGTCATATGACATGAGATTCGCACTTACCGGCGTGTTAGAAAGTATTTCTGCATTAACAATATTTTCTATTTCATTAATTTGCTTATCGGAAAGCGGCGCATCGTGTGAAAAATCAAAACGGGTTTTCTCTGCATCGACCAGAGACCCCCTTTGCTGCACATGAGAACCCAGCACTTGACGTAACGCCTTGTGCATTAAGTGAGTGGCCGAATGGTTACGTACAGTGCTTGATCGTAAAGCAGCGTCTACCTTGGCATAAACAACATCTCCGATAGATATAGTGCCATTTAGAACAACACCATGATGACCAAACACTTTATCTTGTATTTTTTGTGTATCAGACACATTAAAGCTCATATTTAAAGAGCTTAGAACGCCTTGATCACCAACCTGACCACCAGCCTCCGCATAGAAAGGAGTGTTGTCAAGGACAACTATGCCGTCTTGACCTTCAGAAAGACTATCTACGGCAGTTCCGCCCTTATTGTAAAGGGCAGTAACTTGTCCTTTGGTTTCTAGAAGGTCGTAACCGTGAAAGGCAGTTTCCGCACCAGAGTATGAAATACTAGCTGTATCTTTAAACTTACCCGAAGCTCTGGCAAGTTCACGCTGCTTTTGCATGGATTGGTCAAAGCCTGCAAAATCAACTTCTACCGATAGTTCTCGACATATGTCTGCAGTTAAATCTATGGGAAACCCATAGGTGTCGTACAGAAGAAAAGCAGTTCTACCGTCTAATGTGTCGCCTTCTTTTAGCCCAGACAGTTCTGCGTCTAGTATTTTCATGCCGTGCTCAAGAGTAAGAATAAAACGCTCTTCCTCCTGACGAAGTACGCTTTCTATTCGTTCCTGTTGATCTTTTAATTCGGGATAAGCATCGCCCATAAGACAAGCCAAGCTATATACAAGCTTATAAAAAAACGGCTGTGTCTCACCAAGCTTGTGACCGTGCCTTAGAGCACGCCTGATAATGCGCCTTAGAACATAACCTCGGCCTTCGTTCCCTGGAATAACGCCATCAATAATCAGAAAACAACAGGCTCGTATATGATCTGCTATTACTTTTAAAGAATTATTTTCCAGATCGGTTGTATTAGTATGCTCGGCAACGCTTTTAATTAGATCTTGGAATAAGTCTATTTGGTAATTAGATTGAACGTTTTGCAATACCGCGGCTATACGTTCAAGACCCATTCCTGTATCGACACATGGTTTAGGCAATGGCACCATGGTTCCATCTGCTTGTCGATCAAACTGCATGAACACAAGATTCCATATTTCTATGTAACGGTCTCCGTCTTCATCCTCAGACCCTGGAGGGCCGCCCCATATAGCTGGCCCATGGTCATAAAAAATTTCGGAACAAGGACCACATGGACCAGTATCGGCCATTTGCCAAAAGTTATCAGAACTATATTTGCCCCCCTCGTCATCGCCTATACGTATTATTCTGTCGTGTGGCACACCAATTTCATTTGCCCAGATATCGTACGCTTCATTATCTTCATGGTAAACAGTAACCCATAGCTTATTGGCAGGAAGACCGTACACTTTGGTTAGAAGCTCCCACGCGTAATTTATTGCCTCGCGCTTGAAATAATCACCAAAACTAAAGTTACCAAGCATTTCGAAAAATGTATGATGGCGTGCTGTATACCCTACATTTTCCAGGTCGTTATGTTTGCCACCAGCCCTAACACACCTTTGCGATGATGTAGCCCGCTTATATGGCCTGACCTCGTTGCCAGTAAATACATCTTTAAACTGCACCATACCTGCGTTGGTAAAGAGAAGCGTAGGGTCGTTGGATGGCACCAAAGAAGATGAAGGCACTATATGATGCCCTCGTTCTTCAAAAAAAGAGAGAAATTTTTGGCGAATCTCGGAGGTTTTCATGAGCTGTGAAAAAGAAATTTTTTATTAAACACAATAGCCGGAATTAGGCAGTTAACTATTGATTATAACGATATTAATTAACACATATGTAGCCTACCGTTACACCATTTGATGCCACTCCAGCCATACCCTCGGACACCTTGACTGGCAGAGCGCCTATTGGGCAACTACAGGATCCGGTTACTGGATTTGCAGTGGACCTGCCGTCGTATCCCTTACAACCATAGACGGAGTTAATGGAGTAGCCACCTGGGGTGCGACCAACTGCGGACCATACACCTTGGTTACAGGAAAGAAGGTTCCCGTTGTTGTCTCTAGCAAAGGAGCCCACACGTGTACATGAATTATGCTGCTGAGCAACTTTATTTAATGCTAGCTCGCCGTTTAAACTTAAATCTGACTGCACATTCATGCCACCACCAACTGACACACTATTATTAAACATTGGGTCACGGTGGTCACCAACTACAAGCCAGTCATTATAAAGATCTTCATGGGTAACAGCTAAAGCCACTGTACCGCTTGGAAGGTGTTTACCATTATTTAAAGGGTTATTGAACTTAAATGTGGCGCCAGAAAGCTCTGTGTGCCTACCAGGCCTTACAAAACCACCCTTTCCATCGGCAGCTATAAGCCATTGAGCGATTGAATTAGAGTCTACAACCCCTTGTTTATTAAGGACAGGCTCAGACGAATAAACAACAGCTGATAGTTGGCACATCTCACCAGGACAATCTCCTTCTCGCAAAATAGTGACCTTAGCCTCTTTTATAAGAGCATTAGATAGTGGGTATCCTGGAGACAAAAGATTGTCTTGAACCAACTCTAAAAACTCTGGTTCAGACCAATCTACATAGCCTTTGCTATATAGATCAGAAGTAGTTGCCGCCATTTTTATTTCTAAGCCGTATTTTGTTAAATATTTATGTGTAGCATTTCGTAAACCTACCATCCAGTAGGCACTTGTACGTGCTTGTGCATCATTCAGGCTATTTACCATTAGCTGGCTAACCCATATGGTAGCCAGCATGGTAATAAGCGCAACCACCACTAGCTCTGTGAAAGCGAGTCCCTGTTGCCTGCTCATAATTAGCTTATAGTGAATATAAAGGTATTTAGATCACCTTTTGTGCAACTGGATTCAGCCTGTAACGCGTTATATGAAATGCTGTCGCTTTTTACGGTTGTATCCCCACTAGCCATAGACGAAATAATTATTTGATCTGAGATTTTCTGAAGCACAGAAGCAAGCGATGGACATGCAGCATGGTTAACTTTATCTAGTGTTATTGTAAAACCTGCCCCTGAGGAGGAAGGCCCAACCTCAACTGCACCATCATTCCCCAGCCCATGCAATACGCGTGTAGTGGACCCACTACGTGTTACGGCAAAAATTGTAGAGTCCTCTACCATTCCTGCCAGTACACCAGTATTAATATCTGCATATGGCAAAGATGATCCCGGTTGAGCATTAATTTGTGTATGTAGTGCAAACCTAGCTAGCTCCTCCCCAACTTTAGGAACCTTATTCTCAACAACATAAGATCCAACTGCAGGAATGGCAATAATAGCTAACAACAGAACTATGGCGGTTACTATTGAAACCTCTATCAAAGACAGCCCCTTTTGTTTATGTACAGACTTTGTACGAAAATTGCTGTATGTACAATATTTAGTATTGTTTTTCATGACCCTGCACTCCAAAAATAAATGAAGCAGCAAATTGATTAATTAATTGCAGTTGCTGCGCCCGCAACATTATGAAAACGCATATGTCAAAGCTCTTCTTAACTCATCTATTGCCGCGTAATGCCATAAAACAAGTGTAAGTAGCCAGAAAACACAACCCAGCAGTAACAACCATCTGGTTACCGTCGCTTTACGTCTAATTACTTGCAAAATATGATCTTTCAGCCTTATGGAAGTTAGGGTTAATGCCCTACCGAGATCCTGGGCTTCTTCTACATCACTAAAAAACCAGAACATTTCGGCTGAAAGAAGTCCAGTGTTAAAGCAGCTAGAACCTGCTTTACCTTTATCTATGCTTGTTATCATTTGATCTATATGCAATCCTAACCATGGATTTGCACACTGACGCTGTAGCACAAGTGCTGTTCTTAATTTCGTTGTTGTTATGCTTGTATTATCCAGCGATATAGATAAAAACAGTAAGAATCGTAATGCAGACACATGGCGATATACTTCCCACCATAAGAACTTATCTAGCGCACTGCGTAGCTTGCCCACTAAATTGGGTATAGACCACCATATGAATATGCAAAGCAGTATGGCAAATATAACTACGTAAATTAAATATTTGTCTACCAACAAGCCCATAGACAGCAAATTCGTTACATGAGGCCCATAATATTGCGGTTCTACTTGATTAAACGTGCTCATTAACCGTGGCAAGGTGAAATAAGGAACCGCAACCACACTGGATATAACTACCATAATTGCAACTAATGCTGGCCAAATGGCATCTAATAGCAAATGACCAGACTGTCGGATAAGCTTTACCACGCTCGACATGCTTGACAAGGTGTTAATAATTGCCAGGTTGCCCATAGACTGAGCTAATCTTATTAGCACTAGCTCGTTATGAGGTAAATGCCATATCCAGGTGGAATACAAATCACCACCTGATGATTGGTAAAGTCTTAGCCATTGTTTTGACATGCGCCCTCTTAAGGTTTTGCTTGAGTAGCGCTCAGCATCTTGAGCGAAAATGCCCTTAAGAGTAATTTTTCCATCAGAGCCTTGTAAAAGATAGGCCAGATACGCGTAGTAATCTGCTCTTTTACTCTTAAATAGTAAAGACTCGATAAGGCGCACTATGTAAAA
>JAJYRX010000033.1 GCA_021793875.1 Pseudomonadota bacterium | reverse complement strand
AGGTTGGTCTTATTTTGTTGATATGGGGCGTCATCTTGTATTGCCAGCGTTAGCTATGGCCGGCTTTTTTGTTGCCATATTTTCCCGTCTTACGCGGTCTTCTATGCTAGAAGTAAGCCGTATGGACTTTGTTAGGACTGCGGAGTCTAAAGGTGTGGGTCCAGTGCGTTTAGTGTTTAAACATATATTAAGGAACGCTCTTATTCCTGTTACCACCGTTGCAGGTATGCACTTTGGGACGCTATTAGGTGGTGCGGTAGTTATTGAGGTGGTATTTAGCTGGCCAGGATTAGGCCGCCTGGCGCTAGAGTCGGTTATGGCACGAGATTATTCTGTATTAATGGGAATATTATTTTTCTCGTCTTTAATGGTAATAGTAATGAATATATTGGTTGATCTGCTACATGCATGGCTAGATCCAAGAATACAGTCACGGTAAACGATAGATGAGTAATGTCGTAAAAGAATTTATTCGCAACCCTTCGGCTATGGCTGGATCATTAATTTTAATATTAATTATAGCGATAGCACTGGCAGCGGATATATTGTTTGATGGTGACCCGCTTAATATGGTTGCTCCACCGCTGCTATGGCCTGGCGAGGACAACCATTTTTTGTTGGGAAGTGATTCTCTTGGTCGTGATGTTGCCGCTGGGTTGGCCCATGGTGCTCGTGTAACCCTTTTGGTAGGGTTTGTGGCAGCGCTTATAAGTTTGGTTATTGGTGGCTTGGTTGGGTGTGTAGCTGGTTATTTTGGAGGATGGGTTGAAGATGTACTTGTAAGATTGACTGAAGTATTTCAGACAATACCTTCTTTTCTTTTAGTAATAGTGCTGGTAGTAATTGGCAGTTCAACAGTTCCAGTTATAGTTATGTCCATCGGGTTGGCATCTTGGCCTGTAATAGCACGTTTGGTTAGGGCAGAGTTTCGAGCATATAGAGAGTCAGAGTTTGTTTTGGCAGCCCGCAGCTTAGGCTTTAGTAGTACAAGAATAATATTTAAGGAAATTTTTCCCAATGTTATGCCTCCGGTGATAGTGACTATGTCTGTGGTAGTCGCTAGTGCAATCCTTATAGAAACAGGACTTTCATTTTTAGGCTTGGGAGACCCCAATGTTGTTTCATGGGGAAGCATGATAGGGGAAGGGCGTGATCAATTGCGAACAGCCTGGTTTCTTACAGCGCTTCCTGGAGTATTTATTATTATAACTGTTATGGCACTTAACCTTATAGGTGATGGGTTAAATGATGCATCTAATCCTAGGTTAAGGGGTCTGTAGCAGTTATGTTTAAGAAAACTATGCAGTCCAATATACCCGTGCTGGAAGTTAATAATTTGAATGTTACTTTCAGAGGTAGTCAAGGTGATTTTCAGGCCGTTAAGTCCTTAAGTTTTAATATTTTTAGATCCGAGACTATGGCCTTGGTTGGGGAGTCTGGCTGCGGAAAATCAACAACAGCAATGTCTATATTGCGTTTGCTAGGAAAAAGTGCTTATGTTTCTGGCTATGTAGGGTTTAATGGTGATAATTTGCTCGATTTGCCCATGCGTATTATGCGAAGTGTTCGAGGCAGAAAAATCTCAATGATATTTCAAGATCCAATGACATCGCTTAACCCTGTACGCACCATAGGAGATCAGATTGTTGAAACTATAAAGCTGCATACAAATGTAACAACTAAAAAGGCTTATACGAAAGCAATTGAATTGCTTGATTTGGTGAGAATCCCAGAACCACATATACGCATATATGATTACCCTCACAACCTGTCCGGCGGTCAAAGGCAGAGGGTAATGATTGCAATAGCTATGGCTGGCGATCCTGACCTTTTAATAGCCGATGAGCCAACAACGGCGCTAGATGTTAGCATTCAATCGCAGGTTCTTGAGCTGCTAGATAATCTGTGCCGAGAGCGTTCAATGGCCATGTTGCTAATTACACATGATCTTGGCGTAGTAGCACAATGGGCTGATAGGGTAGTTGTAATGTATGGCGGAGAAAAACTAGAAGAAAACTACACTAAAGAGTTGTTTGATAATCCTAGTCATTCATATACAAAAGGCCTTTTAGGGGCATCTTTGCATAGTGGTAATTCATTGCACTATACAGATGGTCGTTTACCTGAGATACATGTCAGTAGTTCATACAGTACAAATAAAACCGAATTTAAGCTTATACGTCCGCATGCAAAGGTTATAGAAAATACCGTAGAAAATAGAACGCTGTTGTCCGTAAAACAGTTAAAGACCTCATACAAGCGTAAAAGTAATGTTTACTACGCTGTTAATGATGTTAGCTTTGATATTATGGCCGGCGAAAGTGTTGGATTGGTGGGGGAGTCTGGTAGTGGAAAATCCACCTTGTGTAAAACTATAATGCGTTTAATTCCATCATCAGGGGGGCAGATAATATTCGACGGAAAGCCCATAACTGACCTTAATGAAAAAGAACTAAAGCCGTGGCGTAAACGGGTTCAAATGGTGTTTCAAGATCCTTATGCATCATTAAATCCACGCCATACAGTGTTCGATATATTAAATACAGTGCTTAAAGTGCACGGTATTAATAGTTCTGTTGATCGTGAAAAGAAAATCCAAGGTATTTTGGATAAGGTTGGCATGCCTGCTAACTCGGGAAACAGGTATCCACATGAGTTTTCTGGTGGACAACGTCAAAGAATTGGAATAGCTAGGGCTTTGATACTTAACCCTGACCTGCTGGTATGTGATGAGCCCGTATCTGCTTTAGATGTTTCTGTGCAGGCACAAATACTAAACCTTCTAGTAGACCTTAAACAAGAGTTTAATTTATCTTATTTATTTATATCGCACGATTTATCAGTGATTAAATATATTGCTGATAAGGTTTTAGTAATGCACGAAGGTAAATTAGTGGAGCAAGGTGATCACTACCACATATGGAATAACCCGCAGCATAAATATACTAAACAGCTGTTAAAGGCTGTTCCAGGTGGATATTAAATTAGGCTTTTGGTCTATCAAGCGCAAGGCTCAGTATAACCATTGCCGCACCGACCATTGTTAACGTGCTCCATGTCTCGTCAAATAATATCCATGCCATAAATGCAGCGCAAGGCGGCACCAAGAAAAACAGACGTGCCACTTGAGGAGCTTCACCACGCTCTATCATTAACATAAGTAGCCAAATTGCACCAACAGAAATGGCAATTACAAGCCATGCTAAGGTAAGTAAAAGTCTAGGGGTGATGTGGAAGGTAAAGCTTCCGATAATGGCTGCGGCGACAATGAAGATGCACCCGGCACCAATATATTGAAAGACTAATCCTTCAACCATGCCCATTTGCCCCCCGGAATGTTTCTGCCATAAGGTTGACAGAGAAATTCCTAATAATGATACAAGACACCATAGCAAGCCTGCCACAGATAAAGTAGTTATTTGATCTGGGTTGCTTGCCAGGTTGGGTGACAGAACTAGAACTACGCCCACTGCACCAAGAAATAAGCCCACCCACTGTTTTAGCGTTATTCGAATACCAAAAAGTGGTTTTGATAACGCAACTGTTGCGAGAGGATGTAGACTGACTAATAAGGCAGTTAAGCCGGCAGTCATACCTGCTTCGATAGCAGCAAAAACGCCCCCTAGATACGCACCGTGTAATAGTGTACCTATGCCTATCTGATGCCATCTAGCTCGAACTGAACCCCATGCTGCTGGCTTTCTTTTGAGTTTTATTATTAGTAATAGTATAGGCAGTACCAGCAGGCTTCGAGCGAGCAATAAAGTAAATGGCTCAGCGTCTTGTACACCAAAGCGAGCTGCTATAAAGCCGCTGGCAAACAGAAATATAAATGTAAGTGGTATCCACACGATGGTTAGTCTACAGATGCACCTGAGGCTTTAACGGCTTCACCCCATTTAACTATTTCATTATTAATGAAATCGGCTGATTGCTGTGGTGTTAAAACTAGGGGTTCAGCGCCTCGTTCTTGAAAGTACGTTTGTATGTCAGAACTTTCAAGAATGTTGTTTATATGATTGTTAAGTGTTTTCACTATGTCGTCAGGCGTGTTCGCTGGTGCTAGAACTGCGGCCCAACCTACGGCTTCAAAGTTGGGGTAGCCAGATTCTGCAACGGTCGGAGTATCTGGGAGCTGAGAGACTCTTGAACTAGCTGTTACCGCCAAAGGCACTGCAAGTTTTTTATCTATATTAGGAATTGCAGCAGTTACAGAATCAACCATAAGAGGTACATGGTTGCCAAGAAAATCTACCTGAGCCGGACCGCTTCCTTTGTAAGGTATATGCCTAATTTTTACATCGGCTTCTTGTTTCAGCATTTCTGCAGATAAGTGTTGCGTACCTCCTATTCCTGCACTTGCATAGGCCAACTCGTTGGGTTCGGCCTTTGCTTTTTCTATCATGTCGTTAAGAGAAGTTATACCGCTTTCGCTGTTGGCAAGAAATACCAATGGAACTGTAAAGATCCCACTAACTGGTGTAAAGTCAGTTTTAAGATCGTAGCTTAGATTGTTGTAAAGTGTCTGATTTACGGCTGCGGCGCTACCACTAACCACTAAAGTATATCCGTCTGGTTTTGCACGTGCAGTATATTGCATGCCAATATTGCTACCTGCACCCGAACGATTTTCTACTACTACTGCTTGTCCAAGCTCCTCACCAAGGTTTTCAGCAATCATGCGTGCAAATATATCGGTTGCCTGTCCAGGTGGGAAAGGTACAACTAATGTTATTGGGCGCTCTGGGTATGCAGCAGCAGCTACGCTTGCAGTTAACGATATGGCCAGTCCAATGGCTGTATTTCGCCACCAATTTATTTTTTTCACTTTGATCCTACTTATTTAATACCAAAGCAAGCATTATAAGCAGTACAGGGTAAATTTTAACAGTTGGTGCGTTCAATAATTATTGCTAATCCCTGTCCAACACCTACGCACATTGTGCATAAGACATATTTACCGCCGGTTTTGTATAGCTGATTAACAGCAGTTGTTACCATACGCGCGCCAGACATTCCCAATGGATGTACAACGGCAATTGCCTCGCCATTGGGGCTACCGTGTGATGCATCATATTTAATGTTTCGGTTGTCTTCACCTGTTTGATTGGCACAAATAAGCATCGTTCATAGACTACCTAGTTATCAAACCCCTATTAAGCACAGCATAATTCATTTGTTTCCATATTTAGGTCAGTAGAATAAAAGCCGATAGATGCCATAGGACTTAACATTCAATTTTTTATGGAGTTAACATGAATTCGGATTTGAATAGCCTGTATGGCTTAAACCCGGCACACAGCGAGATTGTAGAGGCTTGTGATGTTATAGAGCCGTGTGATGTTCTGGATATGGGTTGTTCCACGGGTAGAAATGCGTTGTATCTTGCACGGAGAGGCTTTAATGTAACTGCAATAGATAATAATGCAAATGCTGTTAAAAGCCTTGAAACTATTGTGGAAAGGGAAGGGCTAAGTAATATTACACCTTTGGTGTACGACATTAATAGTGCAAATATTGAATCATGCTATGGTTTTATAGCCTGCACAGTTACCTTAATGTTTGTTAATGCAGCAAGTATTCCATCTGTTTTGCATAACATGCAGGATCAAACCAATGTCGGCGGCTATAACCTTATAGTTTGCGCTATGGACACTATTGATTATCCATGTCCATTAAATTTTCCGTTTACGTTTAAAGAAGGGGAGCTACGGAACTTTTATAAAGGCTGGGATTTTATAAAATATAATGAAAATTTGGGCACCATGCATAATGGGGCCCAATTACAATTTGCTACTTTATTGGCTCGCAAGGCATTATAACTTAATGCTGAGGTCGCCGTCGTACTTGCCGTTTATTGAGGTGCGTACAAATAAAGTTCAACACGACGGTTCATAGCCCTACCTTCTGATGTGCTGTTATCACCTATAGGGTCATTAGAACTTCTACCTTCTGCAAGTAGGCGGTTAGCATTTACACCTTTGGCTGCAAGATGATTAGTTACTGCTTTTGCGCGGTTCAGTGAAAGTGGCTGGTTTACAGAGTCTGAGCCTGTGCTATCGGTGTGACCTAAAGCTACTGCATTTAGTTCAGGGTTTTGATTTAATGCATTAGCAACACTATCAAGTACAGGGATAAGCCCAGGTTTTAAGTTGTACTTGCCCGTATCAAATGAGACATTGCTAGGTATGTTTACTTTTAGTGACCCATCTGGCATTTCAACCACGTCTATACCTAGGTCGTCTGCTCCGGATTGGCGCACGTCTTGCTTAATTCGATTCCAGTTATATCCCGCTATACCACCAGCAACTGCTCCTATACCAGCACCTATGGCGGCTGATTTGCTGCTATCACCAATGAGGGCGCCTAGACCAGCACCAGCTGCTGCACCAGCCCCAGCACCAATTGCCGTACGAGTTCCTGTTCCCGTTCCGTCCATTCCTGCACATCCTGCCAAAGCAAAAGTTACCGCAATAGCGCTGGCGGCAGCTTTTATAGAACCTATTTTATATTGCATTATTTTATCCTTTTGTTGATTCATTACTAGTTGCTAGAATAAACAGCAAAACTATAACTATGCTACCAAGCACTATACAACGATTATGTAACAATTAGATTCAGGAGACATAATGTCAGAAAGATCCGGTAAAAAGCTTTCAGAATCAATAGCAACAAAGCCAACTATACCTGCTAACGTTTTTGCTGAAGTGTTACAGCAAAATAGTAACGTTATTCCAGCAAGCACACCAGATAGGTTTAATACTCACGAGGTCCTTAATCAGGCTAAGCCCGCTACTGGATTTAATGCTTTTACCCAAGATCAAGTGTTAGCAAATGCTATAGAACGTGAGGCTCCATGGGCGTACGATAAATGTGCATCTTTAGGTATGGCAGTGGGTGATGAGGCCGTACAAGAGCTCGCAAGGCTTGCAAACAAACATTTGCCTGAGTTAAAAACTCATGACCGCTATGGCAATCGTATTGATTGGGTAGAGTTTCATCCGTCATGGCATATTCTCATGTCTTTAGCGTGGAAGCATGAGGTTCCTAACTTATCATGGCGCACCCAAAAAGAGCACTCGCATTACGCTAGAGCTGTATTAGCTTATTTATGGAATCAGGTTGAGCAGGGTACTGGTTGCCCTACTGGTATGGCATATGCTGCTTATGCCGGGTTCAAAAGTGAGCCGTCCCTTGCTATATGGGCAGAGAAGTCCTTAGGCACTGAGTATCAGTTCAATCGACAAGAAGTTGCACACAAAAATTCGGTAGTTATTGGCTATGCAATGACTGAAAAGCAGGGTGGCTCTGATCTTAGACAAACTCAAACTACTGCGGTGTTTTCGCACTCAGAAGATTATCATGGATCTACAGCACACTGGTATGAATTAACGGGCCATAAATGGTTTTGCTCAGTACCACAAGCTGATGGCTTTTTTACGTTGGCAAAAGTAGATGGTGAAGTAACTTGTTTCTTTTTACCTAGAACTATGCCTGATGGACGTTTTAATAGGTTTTTTATTCAGCGTTTGAAAGACAAGGCCGGAAACTTGTCTAATGCATCAAGTGAAGTCGAGTATAGCGGGACAATGGCCATCAGGGTAGGCGAGGTTGGCAGAGGCTTACGAGAAATTCTGTCACACTCACATTTAACTAGGCTTGACTTTGCAGTAGGTTCAGCAGGTTTGATGCGTCAAGCTCTTACATTAGCTATAAACCACTGCTATACGAGAAGTGGGTTTGGTGACGGCCTGGCAAAGCAGCCTATGATGGCAAATGTCTTAGCTGATTTAGCAATAGAAGTCGAAGCATCTACTCTAATGGCTTTGCGAATTGCCAAAGCTACAGACTATATAGAAACTAACGAACATGAGCGCGCCTTTGCACGGGTCACTACACCCATGGCAAAGTATTTCAATTGTTCACGAGCGCCATCGGTGGCTAATGAAGCGTTGCAATGCCATGGCGGCAACGGTTTTATTCTTGAGCATCCAATGGCGCGTTTATTTCGTGAGAGTCCATTAAATAGCGTATGGGAAGGAACCGCCAATATGATGTGCATGGACGTAAGGCGTTCATTGAATAGGGTAGATGGTTGCCGAAGTGCTTTGCTGAAGGAGTTCGATAGCGTCAGAGGTATGGATGATAGGTTTGATATATTTTTAGACGAATTGCCCAGATTAATTGATGCAATGATGGAAAATGAGTTTCTGGCACGACCTGCAAATGACGCAATAGCGCGTGCTGTCCAAGGCGCTGAGCTGCTGCGTTACTCTACTGATGATGTTATAGATGCCTTCATGAGCACCCGTATACAGCCTAGTTATAACAACTGGGGGGCTATGTTTGGTACGTTAGGAAACACTGTAACCAAGGCTCAGGCTGATCGGATTGTTGAGCGTGCAACCGTTACAAGTATTTAACGTACGTTTGCAAGTTTCTTATAAAGTAAGCTTCATGCCTTCATGAGAGGCATGAAAACCAAGCTTTTCATAGAACCTTATGGCATCAGGGCGTTGTTTGTCACTTGTTAGCTGCACTAAACCACATCCAGCCGTTTTAGCCTCGTTAATAGCATGTGTTATTAGCTGATGTCCTATGTTATTTCCGCGGTGATGTTTGCATACTCTCACGCTTTCAATTTGTGCGCGTAACATACCCGCTCTAGATAGTCCTGGAATTAATGTTAGCTGTAAAACACCTACAGTTTTGTTGCCTATTACAGCAACTATAATGTAGTTGCCTTTTTGGCTCTGAACATCGATTAATGCAGCTTCATAAGCTGGCATATGCTGCATTCCATCGCGCGCAGAACCAAGAACATCGTCACTTAGTAGTTTGACTATTTCAGGAAGATCTTCACGAGTAGCCTGCCGAAATGAGATGGTGCTAGTATGGCACTTCATGCCAAGTCCTCGTATAAAAAACCATTGATTATTTTTCTAAGATGTTTTTATTAGTCAATGGGTTTTATTATGTGGTGCGAACGGAGAGACTCGAACTCTCACACCTTGCGGCGCCAGATCCTAAGTCTGGTGCGTCTACCAATTCCGCCACGTTCGCGTAGTGAAGCCATAAATGTTAACCTGTTTATAATTCTAACGCAAGCACTTTGTTTATATAGTCTAAAATATTAGATTGCTCTTACGTTTGCATGGTAGTGTTCACTTTCCGTTAAAATAGACGGTTTATTAACTAATTCACTTATATAGGTCAGTAATGCAACCCGAGGTAGAAACAGTCTCCGGCCTTGAGCGCCGTGTTGATCTAGTCGTTGAATCGGCTGAAATTGAAAAAGAAGTTCAAGCAGAACTCAAGCGTGTGGCGCGTACCGCTAAGGTGCAAGGCTTCAGGCCTGGCAAAGCTCCTTTGGAGGTTATTGAGCGTAGCCATGGTGCAGGAGTGCGTTACGACGTTATTAACTCACAGTTAGGACGCAAGCTTGATGAGGTTATAACAAAGTCAGAACTAAAGGTGGCTGGCACTCCAAGTCTTGAACCTAAAGCTGATAGCACAGACAAGGAAAAACTTGTTTTTACTGCGACATTCGAGGTGTATCCTGATGTGGATCTACCTGACCTTGCTTCTCTTGAGGTTACTCGCACAACGCTGGAGGTTGGTGACGAGCAGGTTCAGCACACTCTAGATGTATTACGCAAGCAGCGTGCTACATATGAGGTGCGTGACGACAGGGCTGCACAAGATTCCGATAAGATAACTCTAGACTTCACCGGCAGTATAGATGGTGAGAAGTTTGAGGGTGGTAGTGCCACCGATTTCGAGTTTGTGATTGGCGAGGGGCGTATGCTCCCGGAATTTGAAGAAGCGGTACAGGGCATGAAAGCCGGTGAAGAGAAGACGTTTCCTCTTCACTTCCCTGAGGACTATCCTGGTACTGAGGTTGCAGGCAAAACGGCCGAATTTGAAATTAAAGTTAAGTCGGTTGCCGAAGCAATACTTCCTGAGGTTGATGAGGAGTTTGCTCGCACTTTGGGCCAGCCTGAGGGTGACATAGAAAAGCTTAAGCAGGAAATACTTACAAATATCGAGCGTGAAGTTAAAGCCAGAACATTTGCCCGTACAAAAACCAGCGTAATGGATGCTCTTGCTCAAGCTTGCACTTTTGATATACCAAAAGCACTAGTAGAAGCAGACACTCAGTCACGCATACAGCAGGCACGTGCCGAACTAAAACAGCGTGGTGTTCCTAATGCAGATACTATGGAAATTCCAGCCGATGCTTTTACTGAAGAATCACAGCGTAGAGTAAAGCTAGGCCTGCTCTTATCAGAGCTAGTTCAGAGTGAAAACTTGCAGGCGAAACAAGATCAGGTAAAAGCCCGTATAGAGGAGTTTGCCCAGAGCTATGAGCAGCCTGAACAGGTCGTATCGTATTACATGTCCGATCCGCAGCGCAGAGCTGAGATAGAAGCTATAGTGTTAGAAGACAACGTTGTTGACCATGTGCTGTCTAAAGCTAAGGTTAATGTTGCTGAAATTACTTTTGACGAAATAATGGGAACACAGTAAATGTCATCCAGTTTTACCGATTTCTATGCATCCATATATGGTGGGCAATCAGTAACTCCATCTTCTCTGGGGTACGTTCCCATAGTAGTGGAGCAATCTGGCCGTGGTGAGCGTTCTTACGACATATATTCACGATTGCTACGTGAAAGGGTAGTGTTTTTTGTTGGGCCAGTTACAGACCACGCTGCCAATCTAGTAGTGGCCCAGCTTCTGTTTCTAGAGTCAGAGAACCCAGAGAAAGATATA
>JAJYRX010000032.1 GCA_021793875.1 Pseudomonadota bacterium | reverse complement strand
GTGGGTGCTGACGGGATCGAACCGCCGACCTACGCCTTGTAAGGGCGCCGCTCTACCAGCTGAGCTAAGCACCCGCATATACGCGAATGTGCACTGGAAGTTGCGTAAAAAAATGATTATATGCAATATTTTTTTTAAAAGCAAGCTCTAAACCGCAAACATTTCTTGCGAGAACTTAACCCGTTGTTCTGGCGTATCTGACTCACCTTTTCTGGCTAGTTCCGCTAGACGTGCCTCTACTATATTTGCGCGTTTCTCTAGACCTGCGTTATTAGATATTTGAATATTTAGACCTGGTCGTGCATTTAGTTCTAGCATTAAAGGCCCACGATCTTTATCAAGCACCAGATCGACACCTATATAACCTAAATTACATAGCTCATAACACTTAGATGCCAAATACATAAAGTTATCCCAATCGGGCAACTGAACACCGGCAACTTCATTATATGTATCGGGATGCCGTGATATTTTCGAATTTAGCCATGACCCTTCTAGAGTAATGCCTGTGGCCAAATTTACCCCTACCCCTATGGCACCCTGATGTAGATTAGCCTTACCACCAGACTGACGTGTAGGCAGACGCACCATAGCCATGATTGGGTAACCCATTAAAACAATAATACGTATATCGGGCACACCCTCGTAGCTTATACGCTTAAATAAGGGGTCTGGCGTAACGCGATACTCTATAAGTGCCTCATCGCGCGCACCAGCAAGAGAATACATTCCTGTAAGTATGTTTGAGATTTGAAACTCTATATCGTAGTAGGAGACTAAGCGTCCGGAAACAGTTTTGTAATGCCCTTCGAAACGATCAGCGATAATCATTATCCCTTCACCAGCCGCCCCTTGTGCCGGCTTAATCACGAAGTCTGACCGCTCCTCCAGTAATTTATGCATACGCCTTATTTCTTTTTCGGTGCGTATAACCTCATATTTTTCTGGCACATTTATACCAGCCTTAAGAGCACGCTCTTTTGTAAGAACCTTATTGTCTACTAATGGATAGTATTTTCTTTGGTTGTATTGCAGTACAAAGCTGGCGTTACGGCTGTTAATACCCATAACACCTTTTTCTCTTAACCCACGCCAAGTTTTAATTATGCCTGACATTATGGTTAATCCTTGAGCAGCTCTTTAAACCGGAACAGCTCGGTTATACGGTATCCACGGTAGCGCCCCAAAGCCAACATAAGAGCTACCATAACTAACAGCACACCAGGGAATGTAAACACAAAGTATCTTAGCTGCGGCAAGCTCATAACATAATGAGCCAATGCTGCTGCTGCAAGCGTTGTTACCCCTTCCTTAAATGCAGTATTCCCACCCCGTTCATCCCATGTTATAGAGAGTCGTTCTATGGTCATTGTAAGAATAACCATGGGGAATAACGATACCGAGAGAGCACTTTCGAGACCAACCTTATGACTAAAAAGGCTAATGGCAGCCATTAACATAACCACAAAGGTTAATACTACCGATAACCGCGGCAACATTTGTAGCTTTAAATATTCGAGGTAAGACCTAACCGTTAAACCCAAAGCAGTAATTACAGTGAATAAGGCTACACCAAAACCTAAGCCCGTTTCCCTAAATGCAAGGGCTATCAAAACAGGCGTAAATGTGCCCAAAGTTTGTATACCAACCACATTACGAAGTAATAGTATTATCAAGACACCAACAGGTATCATGATAATGAGCTGATATGTTTGCTGGTCGCTGAGCGGCAACCCATACAATGAATTATCTAAAAACCGTGTTGCACTGTTTGCGTCACGTACTAGTTGCGCCAAACGAATGGCATTCATCTCGCTACGACTAACAGTGAACTCTACTGTAGGCCGTGACCCCCCTTCAAGCTCCATTAATGGTTTATCACCATACCACCATATGAGCCTATCTTTAGGAAGCCCTTTTTGACCAGTAATAGGATTAAAATACAACCAATTATCGCCGTTGTAACTACGTATCCATAGCTCCGTTTTGCTAAGACTAGATTGCGCTAGGTTCAGTGTGTTTATGCGCTCTATAGGAACATGGGCCGCTGCTAATAATGTCTCCAACACATCGACTTTGTTAGCAGTGGAATCATCACCATTAAGCAAAACTTTTACGTTATCGTTACTATTATCGTTTATGCGTTTTATGGCCTCACCAATAAAAGTTTCTATATCAGCTGAGTACTGACGTATAGGTGCTAGAAGGGCTTCAATAGCTATTTTTTCAGCTCCTTCAACCTCTATGGGGTCGCGATACACCGGCCCTTCTGTGTCGGGCATTTCTGCACCAAACCTGGATGTTACAACCAAACGATAAAATAACGTCTGCGAACCAGAAGACCTTCTTGATGACCAGGTTATTAGTCGATTGTCGTCCGCTTTGTTAACGCTAACCCCAAAGTTTTTGGAAATAAAGCTTTCATTAAGCGTGACAAACCTTGTGTTCTGCGGTGGAACAAACATTTGCAACTTAACAGGGACACCATTGGTTGCTTTGAACTCAACCTTTGCATCTATATTCCAAAGGTGGTCTGTCTCGTGCTCAGTTATTGGAATATTTAATATGAATATTTGATATGCTGTGAGCACTAAGCCGGCTACAGCAAACAGGAATACTAGTATTTTTAAATGAACAGACTGCGGACGCATGCTAGCAACTTATATTTAGCTGTTATCTTTTTCATCTGAATCGGAAGGCGCATCCGCTACCATACGCTCATTTACATCTATAAGGGCGTTAAATTGGCGCAGCGCTTTGGCTCCCATAAGAAAAGGGTATTTGAAGTGAGACCTATCAGTCAGGTTAACTTCAATAACATGAGTTTGATCACCCATTGTGAGCTCCATTTCTACTACTGGGCGCTTACTATAACCCTTATCAGTTTCTGGATCGAAGTCATCGGCCCTACGCTTTACCTTACTGGTACGAACCAGTGGCATTTCAAACTTTTTTTCAGGTGCATCATCAAATGACAAACGAAAGCTAACCCATTCTTCACCATCGCGCTCGAAACGTTTTATTTTATCGGCACTTATTGAAGATGTTGTCGCACCGGAATCTAGTTTGGCTTCCAGGCTAATGTCTAGATCTTTAATATAGACCTGTTCATGTAAGCCATATATTCGCTTTTCAGCAGCAACACTATGATCCATTACCTGTAACAATAACCCAATGGTAAAAATAGAAACAACTAGCCTTACAACTCTTAACATCGATACCATAAGAATTAACAATATTTATAGTGATGCACTATTTTTGCATAAAAAACAACTACTTGCTTTACCAAAAAGCCACAAAGATTACACTCTGAAACTTATTGAAGCTATAAAAGAACTTATTTATAAAAAACAAAGGCCACAAGACATACCTTGCAGCCGTTTTTTATATACTAGGAGTATGCTATTGAGAAGTTGATGGTGCCCAGAAGAGGATTTGAACCTCCACGCCTTGCGGCACATGGACCTGAACCATGCGCGTCTACCAATTCCGCCATCTGGGCATACAACAAGCACCTTACATGGCGCTCAACAAGCACGCAATTATACTCTTTTTTATATTGGAAACTACAAATTGTCTTCAAAACCTAGAAATACATTAAAAAGTGACAATGGAAGTAGCGGGCCAGATCTACCACCAGATTATGACCCTCACGTGCCCTCACGGGAACGCATAATGCAATTCATGCGCTCAGCCGAAGGCCCTATAAGCCCTAAAGACCTAGCAAAACACATGAATGCAAAGTTTCCATTGTCGGTAGGCTTTGCCAGACGCCTAGAAGCCATGGAACGCGATGGTCAACTATTAATAACACCTCAAAACATGTTGTTACTAAATTCTGAACGTGATTTTATTTCAGGTAAGGTGCAAGGTCATCGCGATGGCTATGGGTTTCTTATTAGAGACGATAAAGAGCCAGATCTGTTTCTACCCCCACGCGAAATGCTAAAAGTTTTACATGGAGACAAGGTATTAGCTAGGCTAAACGGTGAATACCGTGGCCGCCCTGAAGCTGTAATTGTAGAAGTAACAGACCATAGTACAACGCGTCTTGTAGGCCGATATATTCAGGAAAATAACAGCTATATAGTGATTCCCGAAGACCAGCGTATAAAGCACGACATAGTCATACAAAGCCCGCACAGAAGCACTGCAGAAGATGGACAGGTAGTAGTAGTCGAAATACTGCAACAGCCAACAAGACACACACGAGCAACAGGAAAGGTAGTTGAAGTTCTTGGTGAAATTGACGACCCAGGTATGGAAATTGAAATTGCGGTGCGCAAGTTTGACGTGCCTCACAAATTTTCGGAAGCTGCTCTTGAGCAAGCCGATAAAATACCAGATAAGGTTGCCAAGAAAGACCTAAAAGGCCGTGTTGACCTTCGTGATGTGCCATTTATAACAATAGACGGTGACGATGCCCGAGACTTTGACGATGCCGTTTACTGTACACCGGTTAACGCAGGCACAGAAAAAAATCCCCGTAAGGGCTGGCGTTTATTAGTAGCAATAGCCGATGTAAGTCATTATGTAACTCCAGATTCCCCTATAGACCAGGATGCATATGAACGCGGAACCAGTGTCTACTTCCCGCGACGTGTAATTCCTATGCTTCCAGAGGCACTGTCAAACGGGATATGCTCGCTAAACCCGTACGAAGATAGGCTCGTGTTGGTATGCGACATGGTTATACCTTCATATGGTAAAAATGCCGGCAAAGTTAGCGCTTACCAATTCTATGAAGCTGTTATTAGGTCCCATGCCCGTACTACATACGATGAGGTGTGGTCAGTGCTACAGCAGCCTACGGGTCCTATGGCACTTAAACTGCCTCACATCGTTCAGGAAATAAACAATTTATACGAGCTATACCAAATTCTAGACAAACAACGATTAACCAGAGGCGCTATTGCCTTTGATACGGTTGAAACTCGCATTGTTACAAACAGTCTGGGTAAAATTGAAAGCATAGAGCCTGAAATTAGAAATGATGCCCATAAGCTTATTGAAGAGTGCATGCTAGCAGCTAACACGTGCGCTGCTGACTACGTTCTTAGAAGAAAAAGAAACGGGCTATTTCGTGTTCACGACGGACCAACACCAACCAAATTAGATGCTCTAAGAGACTATCTGCGTAGTCAGGGCTTATATTTAGGCGGAGGCGACGACCCTTCTACGGTAGATTACACCAATCTGCTAGATCAGGCTCGTAACAGACCAGACTTTGAAATTGTTCAGATGATGTGCTTAAGGTCTTTACAGCAAGCTGTATATAGCCCTGAGCCCGAAGGACATTTTGGTCTAGCATACGATCATTATGCGCATTTCACCTCACCAATACGACGATATCCAGACTTACTACTACACCGTGTTATTAAAGCCATAATCTCTGGAAAACATTACCTGCCAAACATTGAAGGTGTTGCACAAGACCCCAATATAAGTAGAAAAGATCATGAGTTTGGCATATGGGAACGGTTAGGCATGGTTTTATCAGCTTGTGAACGCAGGGCCGAAGAAGCGTCTCGTGATGTTGAAGCATGGCTTAAATGTTGGTTTGTTAAAGAGCACATAGGCGAAACCTTTAGTGGGCATATAACAGGAATAACCTCCTTTGGCATATTTATTACGCTTGATAACCTATATGTAGAAGGCATGGTACATGTATCGGAACTTGGTTCTGATTACTTCCAGTACAACGAGGCTAGCCATGAGCTAGCTGGTGAACGCACAGGAATCCGTTACCGTCTTACTGATCAGGTTCACGTTCAGGTGGCTAGAGTTGATCTCGAGGCGCGTCGTATCGATTTCCGTCTGGTAAAAGGCACAAGTTATAGTGCTCTTAAATCGGCAAACAAGCCAGAAACCGAGCGTCGTATAAAACGTGCAGCCCCCGCTAAGCCCGCTGCCTTAAAAGGCACTACAGCCTCACAGCGACGCGCCCAAGCAAAACGGGAACAAAAATCAGCCGCCAAAGCCGCTCGCGCCGCCAAAAAGATGAAAAAAACAACAAAAAAATAAAGGTAACAGTATGAGTAAAAATCAAGTACTTGTAGGATTTCATGCCGTTAACGCTAGGCTACAGCACGATCCCTTAAGCATATTAGAAATTTTTGTTGACAAAACTCGTAAGGACAAGCGTTTACAGTCTAGCGCTGATATGGCCAAGGCACAGGCAATTGCAGTGCACAACGTTGGGGCACAAAAGCTAGATGAATTGTCTGGAGGAATCAGACACCAAGGTCTTGTTGCAATAGCGCTACCAATAAAACTTGCCCTTGATGTTAATGAGCTACTAGATAACATAGAAAACAAAGGTGAAACTGCTTTTTTACTAATACTTGATGGCGTAACAGACCCTCACAACTTAGGAGCCTGTATGCGTACAGCCGAAGCGGCAGGCGTGCATGGCATAGTTGCTCCAAAAGATAAATCAGCAAGCATTAATAGTACTGTGCAAAGAGTGGCAAGCGGTGCAGCTGACAAAATTCCATACATAACAGTTACCAATTTGTCCAGAACTATGAAACATCTTAAGGACAGAGGTCTATGGCTCATAGGGACCGACGACCAAGCAGACCAAAATCTATATGAAACAGATGCCACAAGGCCTATTGCCTGGGTAATGGGAGCAGAAGGTGCTGGCATGCGGCGTCTTACCAAACAAAACTGCGATGAGCTAGTAAGCATTCCAATGTCAGGTCAAGTAGAAAGTCTCAATGTCAGCGTCGCAAGCGCGCTTTGCATGTACGAAACAGTAAGGCAACGTCTAGGATAGAAGGTAATGTCAACAGGATCAACAACAACAATTGTTCATCACGACCGTAAACTTGAAGGTTCTAGCGGATCGGTGCACGCTCCTCTATATACAAGTGCCGAATATGCGTTTAAAAGCTCACGCGAACTAACTGCAGTTTTCCAGGGAAAGTCTGGGTATACATACAGTCGACAGGGTAGTCCAACAACTACCGCATTAGAAAGCAAAATCACTAAGCTAGAATCTGGTACAAATACCGTTAGCTTTGCTACGGGTATGGCGGCACTAACTGCGGTGTTTTTTACACTTCTACAAAAGGGTGATCACCTAATCAGTAGCCAACACATATTTGGCAATACAAATAGTCTGCTGAGCACACTATCTGGACTTGGCATACAGATTACCTTTGTAGATGCCACCAATGCCAACAACGTTAAAGCTGCTATAAAAGAAAACACACGCATGGTATTTACAGAGTCTCTAGCCAATCCAGGAACGCAAATAGCAGATATGCTCGCTATAGGTGACATATGCGAAGAGCATAATTTGCTGTTCGTACTTGATAATACGCTGGTTACGCCATGGCTTCTTCAAGGACGTAAGGTAAAAGCCGGGTTAACAGTTAATTCATTGTCCAAACATATGGGGGGGCATGGAAACGCTCTTGGTGGATCTGTAACTGACACAGGTTTGTTTGACTGGTCATCATATCCAAACATAGCAGAGTCATACCTGTCTGTTGAAGCACAAAGCAGAGGCTTAACACAGATAAAGAAGAAAGGGCTGCGCGATATGGGCGGTACACTTACCGCCGATGCAGCACACCGTATAGCTACTGGGCTTGAAACCCTGCCCTTAAGAATGGCTGCTGCGTGTGACAATGCCATGAAAATAGCTAATGAGCTGGCAAACCACCCAAAAGTAAATGCCGTGCACTATCCAGGCTTACCATCTCATCCTCAGCATGAACGTGCTAAAAAATTATTTTCTGGATACTTTGGCACTCTTTTAAGCGTTGAGCTTATAGAAAGTATTAATATTTTTGATTTTCTTGATAATTTAAAGGTGTTTGCCCTGGCTACTCATCTAGGGGATAACCGCAGTCTGGTGTTGCCAGTAGCCCACACCATTTATTATGAAATGGGCGCACAACGAAGAGCAGAAGTAGGAATTCCAGACAATCTGTTGCGCATTTCAGTAGGGATTGAAAATTCAAAGGATTTACTAAAGGATTTCACGCAGGCTATTGATCAATCACAATAATTTTACATTTGTGCAGCGCAAAAGATAAATTTAGATAATTTTATATTTTATTTTGTTGATTGTGCTGTTAAGATCAAAATTATCTAATATAAGATGTCCGTATCAGTGTTTACGCGCCTTTACAGCTTTACAAAGGTTTCCTAAATTAACTTGACACGAACTCTATTCAGGGGCTTAATACGATTAGTCGGTAAAGTCCTTAAAAGTCGGCAAACATAAGGTTTGCAAGGCTTTAGTTCAGTTATACAATGCAGGTGACGTTCAGGCTGCGGCCTTTGCGAGCCTGACTTCTTTAAACTAACGCCCGTTTTGTACACAGCAACTTCGGGCTTATAAAAATCAGGGGTAACCACTAAATGAATAAAACAGAACTTATAGATCACATCTCAGCCAAGTCCGATCTATCCAAAGCTGACTCAGCTCGTGCGCTTGACGCTTTTATGGATGCAGTCAAAACAGCACTTCAAAACGACGATACGGTAACATTGGTTGGTTTTGGTTCGTTCTCGGTTTCCGAGCGTGCTGCTCGCTCTGGTCGCAACCCACGTACTGGCGAAACTATTAACATTCCAGCAGCACGTGTGCCCAGATTCCGCCCTGGAAAAGCCCTTAAAGACGCCATTAACTAGTCCTTAATGCGCTCTTAAATGTTGCACAACTTAAAAAGCGCTGTTAATTAACAGCGCTTTTTATGTATAAAGCTAGCGCCTTATACGCGCTCTATTATGGTAGCAGTGGCCATGCCATGGCCAATACACATAACCTGCAAACCAAATTGTCCGTCAATGCTCTCTAGCCCGGCGAGCATTTTAGCCATTAACCCAGCCCCTGTTGCTCCTAACGGATGTCCATGAGCAATAGCCCCACCCCAAGGGTTAAAAACACTATCACGCGGCTTAAATTCCTTCAGAAAGCATAGCGCAACACTGGCAAATGCCTCATTGACCTCTATCCAGTCAATATCGTGAATAGATAACCCTGTTTTCTGTAGAATGCTGTGTGTAGCAGGTAATATTCCGGTTAGCTGCATTACCGGGTCAGACCCTGTAACAACTCTAGCTACAAATTTAGCTCTTGGTCTTATATTTAGATGTTTAGCGTGGTTGGCAGTAGAAATTAGTACAGCAGCTGAGCCATCTGACATCTGACTTGCGTTGGCAGCTGTTACTACTGCGTTAGATTTATCCCTTAATACAGGCTTCATAGTAGCCATACGGTTCATATCTATGCTGTCACGTACTCCTTCATCACTGTTAAGAGAAAATATACTTTCATCAGAGTTAATACCTTCTATAGGTATTATTTCTGAGTGCAAGCCTTCCGTACGAGCTTTGCTCGCAAGCAAATGACTTCTGGCTGAATAGTCATCTAGCTCTTCTCTGCTAATGCCCCACTTATGGGCAATACGTTCAGCACTTTCCACTTGATGAGGTATGGGGAATCTGCGGGTTATGTTTTTATGCAGGTTATCAAAACCTTCAAATGCATGATTACCTAGCGTAAGATCCAGAAACATAGGCACCCTACTCATGCTTTCTACACCACAACCAATAGCAACATTAATATCACCTGCGACAACCGCTTGAGCAGCAGCATGAGCAGCGTACTGACTGGAGCCACACATCCTATTAAGTGTTACTCCAGGTACAGACTCTGGATAACCAGCCAAAAGTAACGCCTGTCGCGCAATATTGGCTCCCTGCTCGCCTGCCTGACTGACACAGCCGGCAATAACATCTCCTATTACATTGGCATCAAGCCCCGATCTATCTATTAGAGTATGCAAAACAAAGGCGAGCAGCTCATCTGGTCGCTTATTTTTCAAAGCTCCGTCTTTCTTTCCAAAAGGAGTTCTAATTGCATCTATGATTACACAAGTATTGTCTGAAATTTTATTCATTTACATCTCATAGGTATAACGCTTCTATTTCTTTAGCGTAAGCTTCATAAATGCTGTTACGACGGACTTTCATGGTTGCGGTAACCTCGCCATCGTCATGATCGAGCTCTTTAGTAAGAAGATGAAAACGTCTGATATTGGCAACTGGAGCTAATTGCTTATTTCCTTTTTCTACTTCAGACGTTATGAGTTCATGTACTGCTGGGTTTTCGCTAAGATTGCGAAAGTGTGTAAATGGGATATGTTTCGATTCCGCCCACTGAGATACCGTTTCAAAGTCTATTTGTATTAATGCCGCAACAAACCTGCGCCCTTCAGCAATAACTATGCATTCCTTTATGTAAGGGCTGCCTTTCATTATATTTTCTATTTCAGAAGGCGTTATGTTCTTTCCACCCGCCGTAATCATGATGTCTTTCATGCGATCGACTATGTAGATATGACCATTTCTCTCGGCTACAACATCTCCGGTATAAAGCCAACCATCGCGAATGGTTTCTAATGTTGCACTTTCATTTTTATAGTAGCCCTTGAAAACCATAGGCCCTTTAACCAATAATTCCCCTGTATCTTTATCGACTTTATACTCACAGCCCATAGTGACTGTACCCACAGAAGTTGGTTTTGGATCGTCAAGCGATTGCCCGGTAATCATGCCGGTTGACTCAGTTAACCCATATACCTCTATAAGAGGAACGCCAATAGTACGAAAAAACATAACTACAGCTGGGGGCACATGAGCAGCTCCTGTAAGAGCAACCTTACATTTTCGCAAGCCTATATAGTTTTGTAAGGCTCGTAGTATTATGACGTACCAAAAACTAAAAACGGCCTTTTGAAATAACGAACGATTCTTTGGTAAAACATAAGCCATTGACTCAGCACTTTTTATAGCCTTATTAAATAGCCAACGACGTATTTTTCCGG
>JAJYRX010000031.1 GCA_021793875.1 Pseudomonadota bacterium | reverse complement strand
ATCAAAGTTGGGCAAGTTTTTTTGTTCGTCTATGCCTTTATTAGGCGTAATGATAGCAACGCCGTTGTAGGTGTTTTGTCCGGCCCAGTGAGCATCGTACCCTATCTCTTTAAAGGCATCTATTGGAAACCTTTCGTCGGGCAGTTTAAGCTCTTGTAGACATAGTGCATCTACAGGATTTTCTTGGATCCAGTTTATAACTTGTGGCAACCTTACTCTTAGCGAATTAACGTTCCATGTGGCAATTTTCATCTTTAATATTACGGCTGGTTTAATAGGCTAATTATGGTAACACTATGATAGAAATAAATGAGGTCAAAATAGTTTCATCAACAACCTTAATTACGTAACCTGCTGACAAGACTGGATTTTTTTGATTGATTCTGCTACTCTTATATAAGAGTTGAGGGCGCCTCGCGCCCTTTCTTTTTTAACTAAACTGGAGAACCACTTATGGCAACAAAGCGTCCTACAAGAAGAAGGCAACCTTTCGTAATTGAGCCTTTAGATTGGGTGGCACCAGATAGTGAACGCACTGACTCACAAAAACATGAAAAAGATAGTAGCCGACAATACTCAGAATCTGAAAGCAAAACTAGTTAGATAAAAGCATGTTAAATAAAAAAGCAGGTCTACGTAGACCTGCTTTTTTTATGCGGTTTAGCATCATTCCTATTAAACTATTCAATTATCAGATATCTATTTTTAAGGAGTTTAGGGTCATGAAAGAAGTGGTGGTTGTAAGTGCATACCGTACCGCAGTCGGAAGTTTTGGCAAGAGTCTAAAAGAATTTTCACCGTGTAAGTTAGCGGAAATTGTCGTTGCCGGAATGTTAGATAAATCGCCTGTTTCCCCTAAACAAATTGGTCATGTGGTATTTGGCAACGTTGTTAGTACCGAACCATCCGATATGTATCTGTCGAGAGTTGCGGCATTAAATGCTGGTATTCCACATACAACACCAGCTTTTAACGTTAATAGACTGTGCGGTTCCGGTCTCCAAGCTATAGTATCTGCAGCGCAAGCAATCCAATTAGGTGATTGCGATATTGCTGTAGCAGGTGGCGCTGAAAGTATGAGCCGAGCGCCTTATCTAGCTAGTGGCCAGCGGTGGGGCTCCAGAATGGGCGACAGTGTCTTGGTTGATATGATGACAGGGGCTCTATCAGATCCCTTTAATAAGGTTCATATGGGGGTGACTGCAGAAAATGTTGCAAAGCGCTATAACATAACACGCACTCAGCAAGACAATCTTGCTTTTGAGTCGCACAAACGCGCTCAGCATGCAATTGAACAGGGTTACTTCACAGAACAAATAATACCGGTTGTTTATAAGAGCCGGCGTGGAGAAGTTGTATTTGATACCGATGAGCACGTTCGTATCGATGCAACCAAAGAAGATTTCACTTGCCTACGCCCGGTTTTTCAGAAGGAGGATGGCACCGTAACAGCAGGTAATGCATCTGGCTTAAATGATGGTGCTGGTGCAGTATTACTTATGGATCTTGACACTGCAACAAGAAGTAATATAAAGCCAATGGCTCGTTTAGTTGCATATGCACATTCAGGCGTTGAGCCATTATATATGGGTATTGGTCCAGTACCTGCTACTAAAAAGGTTTTGGAGAAAGCAGGGTTAAAAATACAAGATATTGATGTGGTAGAAGCAAATGAGGCTTTTGCGGCACAGGCTTGTGCTGTCACAAATGAGCTAGGGCTAGATCCCTCTATTGTTAACCCAAACGGTAGCGGCATAAGTCTTGGTCACCCAATTGGTGCGACTGGTGCAATAATTACTGTTAAGGCCTTGCACGAACTAAGTAGGATAAATGGTCGTTACGCTTTGGTAACTATGTGTATAGGTGGAGGGCAAGGTATTGCAGCAATCTTTGAACGTGCTTAAGCTATAAATTCGGGTGGGTTCGTGTGTAACTATATTGAAGATCAACCTGTAATATCTGAGGCATCCGGCATACGAAGACTACATTTTAATAGTAAGCTTGTGCAAGGAGCCATGTGCACCAAAGATCCGCATCGGTTAGTTCTAGAGTACACCCAGCATCTTATGTCCTGTCTTTTATTTGTATCTTTAGGAGATGAAGACAAAGTGGCTAATCTTGGCCTAGGAGCTGGCTCCACTTTACGATTTTTGCTTAAAAATACAAATGCAGAAATAGTCACGGTAGAACGTAACCCAGCGGTATTTGCTGTGTGCAATGCCTATTTTCCTATATCACCTTCAAAACGAAGTTTATTTATTAACTCATGCGCCGAGACATGGTGTGCTAACACTGAAAATCATGGTGCTTACAAGGCGCTTATAGTTGATCTATATGATTCTCATGCTGAGGGGCCAGTTTGCAGCTCTTTAGAGTTTTACAAAAATTGCCGTAGGCTTCTGTCTAGCCACGGAGCTGCATCATTTAATCTGTTTAGCAATCACAAGAGCTTTAAGCATAACCTTGAACGTATAATTAATGCGTTTGATAATAACGTCTTTTGTATGCCAGTCAGTTATGATGGCAATCAGATAGTTGTGGGCCTGTCTTCTAGTGCCATGCAGCAGAGCGTTGAAAGTATCAAGCAACGTGCCAAATACATAACCGAAAAATATAAAATTCCTGCCAACAGTTGGCTAGGTCCATTATTAAAATCTAGGAGTCAATTATGATAAATCGTTGTGTTGCCCGACTGTTAGGCGCTTGCATAATAGCTGGAGCTAGTACTTACGCACCTGTGCATGCAAAATCGGTATCGGTGACATCAATTGTCGAGCATCCAGCTTTAGATTCTGTTAAAGACGGGGTGTTAGAGGTCCTCAACGAAAGTGAGCACAGTATTGATAGTGGTTTGAAGTGGGAGTTTCAAACGGCCCAGGGTAACACTGCAATTGCGGCACAAATAGCCCGTAAGTTTGTGGGTGAAAGCCCGGATGTCATTGTGGCCATTGCCACCCCTTCAGCTCAGGCAGTTGTAGCAGCTACCAAATCTGTTCCGGTAGTATTCTCAGCCGTGACCGATCCGGTAGCTGCTCAGCTTGTTCCTAGCTCAGATCCCAGTGGCACTAATGTTACAGGCGTATCAGATGCTTTAGAGCTAGAGAAACAAATAGAGCTAATAAAGCAGATTGTTCCTGATGCGAAGAAAGTAGGAATAGTATATAACCCTGGTGAAGCTAACTCAGTTGTTGTTGTTGAGCGTTTACGCGAGCTCTTGCCGGAAAGTGATTTGTCGCTTGTTGAAGCTACTGCTGCGCGAACTGTTGATGTTGGTGCTGCGGCTCGTAGTCTAGTTGGCAAAGTGGATGTTATTTACACAAACACCGATAACAACGTTGTCTCGGCATATGAATCACTGGTTAAAGTAGGTAATGATGCAAAAATTCCTTTAATAGCATCTGATACAGACAGTGTATCCCGCGGTGCAATTGCGGCCTTAGGAGTTAACTACAAAGATCTTGGTCGCCAGACAGGTGAAATAGTTGTACGCATATTAAATGGCGAGAAGCCAGGTGATATAGCCTACCAAATCAGTGAGAAGCTTGAACTGCATCTTAATCCATCTGCGGCCATAAAGCAGGGGGTGGAATTAAGTGAAGAGCTCATAGAGTCGGCAGCTAAGGTAATTGATAACTAAAAACATAAGAAAAGCAGTTTAAAACATGTCCATATATTCGCTGTGGGGTGCAATTGAGATAGGCCTTATTTTTAGTCTTGTGGCTCTTAGTGTGCTTATTTCGTTCCGTATCCTACGTTTCCCAGACCTCACAGTTGATGGAAGCTTTCCATTAGGAGGCGCTGCTGCAGCAACGCTTATTAGTGGTGGGTGGGATCCTTTCAGTGCCACGTTTGTAGCAACAATGGCAGGCGGTGTTGCTGGCATGGTAACTGGGTGGCTAAATGTCAAATTAAGAATAATGGATCTGCTAGCCAGCATTCTTATGATGATTGCCTTGTACTCAATTAACTTGAGGGTCATGGGTCGGCCAAATGTACCTCTAATTAACGAACCAACCATATTTACCATTTTGCAACCCGATAGTGTGGTTGACTATATTGCAAGGCCACTACTACTAATAGTAATAGTGGTTTTTGCAAAGCTTTTGTTAGACTGGTTCTTCTCTACGCAGGCAGGTCTGGCCATGCGCTCCACTGGATCAAATCCTAGAATGGCAAGATCTCAAGGTATAGCTACCGGAGGTATGGTTTTACTAGGTATGGCTATATCCAATGCATTGTGCGCGCTAGCTGGGGCACTTTTTGCACAATCTCAAGGAGGTGCAGACATTTCCATGGGCATTGGCACCATAGTAATAGGTCTAGCGGCCGTAATCATAGGTGAAAGCATTATCCCAGCCAGGCGGCTTGTAGTAATAACATTCGCTGTAATAATTGGGGCGGTGCTTTATAGACTGTTTGTGGCCTTAGCCTTAAATGCTGATTTCATAGGCTTGCAAGCTCAGGATTTAAATTTAATAACTGCTGTATTAGTAACTGTTGCACTGGTTTTACCGTTGTTAAAACAACGCATTCGATTTAAACCCAAGTCTTAACAAATGCGGGAGCTATAACTTGCTGTCTGTTAACAATATTAAGGTAACGTTCAATGCCGGAACTCCTATAGAAACTAAAGCATTGCGTGGATTGTCACTAATCATACCTAATGGCCAATTCGTTACCGTCATAGGTTCTAATGGGGCAGGCAAGTCTACACTTCTAAATGCAATTTCTGGTGAACAAGAAGTCGATAGTGGCTCCATCGAAATCGATGGGAAAAAAGTTGATGATCAGCCGGTATGGAATAGGGCAGTTCATGTTGCAAGGGTGTTTCAGGATCCTATGGCAGGTACCTGCGAAGATCTTACAATAGAAGAAAATATGGCATTGGCCGTATGCAGGGGTAAGTCAAGGGGGTTGGGTTTTGCTGTTAATAAATCTATGCGTAAAGAGTTCCAAGAGCATTTAGAACAGCTTGGGCTTGGACTTGAAAATCGTCTTACTGATCGCATAGGACTTTTATCTGGAGGTCAAAGGCAAGCGGTTAGTCTGCTTATGGCTTCACTTAGGCCTTCAAGAATTTTATTGCTTGATGAGCATACAGCAGCCCTAGATCCTAGGACTGCTGAGTTTGTGCTAGGGTTAACACGTAGAATTGTTGAGAAAAATAATTTGACTACTATGATGGTCACACACAGTATGCAGCAAGCCCTAGATATTGGGGATAGAACCGTGATGCTACACCAGGGCGAAATCGTACTTGATGTATCTGGTAGGCAACGGGCCAATATGGATGTTACTGATCTTCTGAAGATGTTCGAAGATACTCGAGGGGAGAGTATTTCCGATGATGCCTTATTGCTTAGTTGACATCAGGTTTGAAATACAGTGTAACTTTCATTTATGCATGTCATCTTGTCTATATACTATAATTTCAAGCTTTTACCTTAAAAGCATTTAGCATCGTTATTCTGTAACGTATTTTCTTGCGTTCTTGGAGTTATCAAATGCCATATAACAAACTGCCTCTTAGGCAGTGTGCCGGCGTATTGGCTATTTCCGCATTGTTTTTGGTTTCTGCTTGTAGTGAGGAACAGCAATCCGCTTCTGCTGACATGGCTATGCCGGTAAGTGTAGTAGAGCTCAAGCCACAGTCTGTTGAAATATCCGCCAATCTTCCTGGCCGTGTGGAAGCAATTAAAGATGCTGAAATTCGCGCACGTGTAACAGGCATAGTTACTGCTATAAACTTTGAACAAGGTTCCGAAGTAGAGAAAGGTCAATCACTTTTTAAAATTGATCCTGCACAATATCAGGCTGCTCGCAATCAGGCTGAAGCACAACTGCAACGTGCTCAGGCTGATTACAAGGCTGCTCAAGCATTGGCCAACCGTTATGCAAGGCTAATCAAGGCAAATGCCATAAGCCAGCAAGAATATGACAATGCAATTGCTCAAGCAGGTCAGGCAAAAGCGGCTCAAGCTGCGGCAAAAGCTGCCCTAGATAGCGCAGAAATAGATCTAGGATACACAGACGTTACGTCTCCAATTTCAGGTCGCATTGGTAAATCATTTGTTACAGAAGGCGCTTTAGTAAGTGCTACACAGGCTACTCTTATGGCTTCTGTTCAACAAATAGATAAGGTATACATCGATATTACGCGCTCCACATCTCAACTGGCAGAATTAAGACGTGCCTTGGAAAGTGGAGAGTTAAAGCAATCATCGGATGGGGCTGCACAGGTGACTGTCGCGCTCGAAGATGGTAGCCCATATAAGCACAAAGGTAAGCTCTTGTTTTCTGGCATCAGTGTAGATCCTGGCACTGGTCAAGTAAGTATGCGTGCCGAAGTGTCAAACCCTGATCAAATACTTCTACCAGGCATGTATGTACGTGTTAGTGTGCAACAGGGCATAGATGAAAATGCATTGCTTGTGCCAGACCAGGCAATTCAAAGAGGCGCCGATGGTCTTAACACGGTACTTACAGTTGTAGATGAAAAGGTTCAACCTGTTGCAGTATCAACGGGTGCTAAAGTTAATGGTAAGACGGTTATTAAATCCGGTCTTGAGCCAGGTGCGATCGTTATAGTTGAAGGTTTCCAGAAGGCCAGACCAGGCTCTCCAGTTAAACCAATTCCATGGGATAAAGAAGCAAGCGGTGCTGGTGATACATCAAACACAAAAGATCAGCAGACTTCTAACTCTAATACAGACGAAATAAAGTAAAACGGTATGCCTCAGTTTTTTATTGAACGCCCCATATTCGCATGGGTAGTTGCGCTTGCCATTACATTGGCCGGTCTGTTATCCATACCAGGCATGCCAGTGTCGCAATATCCAGAAGTTGCGCCACCAGCAATAACAATATCTGCCACATATCCAGGTGCATCTGTTACTGATGTATCTGACTCTGTAGCTAGTGTTATTGAAAACGAACTTAACGGTGCAAAGGGTCTACTTTATTATGAGTCAGTTAGTGACTCGTACGGCAGGTCTCAAATTACAGCTACTTTCGAACCTGGTGTGAACCCTGATATGGCGCAGGTTGATGTGCAAAACCGTTTATCAAACATCACTGCAAAGTTGCCATCCAGTGTGATCGAGCAGGGTCTAAAAGTAGAGCAGGCCAATACTGGATTCTTATTGGTCGTGGCTCTGTCGTCAACCGATGGCTCTCTCAGTCAAACCGCGTTAGCTGACTATATAACACGTAATATTCAAAACCCTATTTCTCGTGTTCCTGGTGTTGGTAAATTTCAGCTTTTCGCTTCTCCTAGAGCTATGCGCATCTGGGTAGACCCAAGCAAGCTAGTTGGGTATGGGCTAAGTATGGCTGAAGTTAACTCAGCTATTGCTAGTCAGAATGTTGTCATATCCGGGGGTATTTTAGGATCACCTCCGAACGATGCTCAACAACGAGTGGCATCACCAATCGTTGTTAATGGACAACTTGAAGATGTTGAAGAGTTTGAAAACATAATCCTAAAAGCAAGCCCCGATGGCGCTACTGTCAGGCTGTCTGATGTTGCACGTGTAGAAGTAGGGTCCGATAGTTATCAGTTTGGCGCTCGACTTAACGGGAAGCCAACAGCTGCTTTCGCTATTTCTCTGACGCCAGATGCGAATGCCTTGTCTACGGCTGAAGGTATACGAAAAACTATGGATGAACTGGCAGAGTTCTTCCCTGAAAATATTACGTATGACATTCCTTACGATACAGCACCATATGTTCAAACATCCATACAGCAAGTGCTAAAAACCTTGTATGAAGCCATGATTTTAGTGTTCGTGGTTATGTTCATATTTTTGCAGAACATACGATACACTGTAATACCTGCACTTGTTGTTCCAGTTGCATTATTAGGTGCCCTTACTGTGATGAATGCAGCTGGTTTCTCAATTAACGTTTTAACCATGTTTGCAATGGTATTAGCCATTGGTATCTTGGTTGATGATGCAATAGTTGTAGTAGAAAACGTTGAAAGGATTATGGCAGAGGAGGGTTTACCTCCTAAAGAAGCAACGCGTAAAGCCATGCCGCAAATTACCGGAGCAATTGTTGGCATGACGTTACTGTTAACTACGGTATTGCTGCCTCGTGGTTTTATGTCTGGCTCTGTTGGAGTCATATATCAACAGTTTTCTATGGCCATGGCCATATCTATACTGTTTTCTGCTTTCTTAGCTTTGTCATTCACGCCAGCTTTATGTGCAACTATTCTTAAGCCCATTGAAAAGGGCAGCACAATGAGCAAAAAGGGCTTTTTTGGATGGTTTAACAGAAGCTTTGATAAGATAACCGGCAAATACCAGGGGTGGGTAGGTAGTAGCATCCGGCGTGGTGGCCGAATGATGTTCATATATCTAGCATTAGTTATTGCGCTTGGCTGGATGTATATGCGCTTGCCTACCGGCTTCCTACCCGAAGAAGACCAAGGTTACGTAATAGCAAATATAGAGTTACCCGCGGGCTCAACTTCTAATCGTACTGGTGAAGTAATTCAATCGGTAGAGAATTATTTCATGAATCATCCAAAGGTTGAAAATATAGTTGCAGTACAAGGGTTTAGCTTTAACGGTAACGGTCTTAATGCAGCGTTAAGCTTTGTTACGCTGAAAGATTTTTCGGAGCGTAAGTCAAAAGACGATTCAGCACATGCAATAGCTGGTGATGCTACAGGTAAGCTATTGTTTGGTCTCCCAGACTCTATAGTATTTACAATCGTTCCTCCTGCTATTTCAGAGCTTGGTAATGCAAGTGGTTTTGATCTTCGCCTTGAAGATAGGGGATCATTAGGGCAAGAGGCTTTACAAGAAGCGTCGCAGCTTTTACTGCAAAAAGCTAATGAAAGTCCGATTATTGCAGATGCTCGCATTACCGGGTTAGCTCCAGGTCCACAGCTATCCTTCGATATTGATAGGGAAAAGGCCGCTGCATTAGGAGTAAGCTTTAGTGAGGCTGCTTCGTTAATATCCAGCGCCATGGGATCATCTTATGTTGGTAAGTTTACTAACCAAGGGTGGATACAAAACGTCTGGGTCCAGGCAGACCAAGAGTTTCGTAGGCAGGCTGAAGACGTTCTTAACCTTTACGCCAGAAATGCATCAGGTCAAATGGTGCCATTATCCTCATTTGTTTCCATGGAATGGAGACAAGCGCCTGTTCAAATTGTCCGGTACAACAGCTACGAATCAGTTCGTATAAACGGTGCCGCGGCACCAGGTTATTCAACTGGTGAAGCTATGGAAGAGATGGAACGGTTAATTTCTGAACTGCCCTCTGGGTTTGGGTTTGAATGGACAGGTCTTTCATACCAAGAAATACAAGCCGGAGCGCAAAGCACCATTCTACTTAGTTTGGCTGTACTTGTGGTTTTTATGGTTCTTGCTGCCTTGTATGAAAGCTGGGCTATACCTTTGTCCGTAATGCTTGCTGTCCCATTAGGCATGCTTGGAGCAGTAGGTCTTACTACCATAATGGGTATGTCCAACGATGTTTATTTTCAGGTTGGAATGGTAACGGTAATTGGTCTGGCCGCTAAGAATGCAATTCTTATTGTAGAGTTCGCAAAAGATGCTTACGCCAGAGGGGCAACAATTTTTGATGCTACTGTTGATGCTGCACGCATGCGGTTCCGCCCAATATTAATGACATCATTCGCATTTATACTAGGCGTAAGCCCTTTGGTTGTTGCTACCGGAGCTGGTGCGGCCAGTCAGAATGCCGTGGGGTTGGGAGTTCTTGGTGGAATGGCGGCGGCCACAGCCTTAGCCGTAATATTTGTACCCACATTTTTTGTTGTTGTTTTAAGCATTTTTAAGACCAAGCCAAAGCTGCTCGGTAAACAGGCAAGTCAAGCTTCAGAAGGAACTTCGCAGTCTAATAATGCGCACATTAGCAAGGAAGCAAGGACGCAAAATGAGCCATAAGATATGTTTACGCAAAATAATTACTGTAATAGCCGTGAGTATGGTTATTGCTGGTTGTTCACTTGCCCCAAAATACGAACGGCCAAGTGCCCCAGTTCCTGAATACTTTCCTGGTTACGAATATCAGAAAGAAGAACTTGTGAGTGCTGATCTTGGTTGGTCTGATTTTTTTAAAGACCAGCGCCTACATGCTCTTATAGAGTTAGCTTTAGATAATAATAGAGATTTGCGTATTGCAATCAATAGGGCTGAAGAAGCTAGGGCACAATACGGAATTTCTCGCAGTGATAGGTTTCCAACTATTGGCTTGGGAGGATCAGCTGAAAATACTCGACTGCCCGAAACTATGCGTATGCCAAATGCTGACAGCGTTAATCGCACATACATGGCAGGAGCTGCATTAACGGCTTTTGAAATTGATTTCTTTGGCCGTATAAAAAATCTAAGTGAAGCTGCGTTTGAGAGTTATTTGGCAACTGAACAAGCCAATAGAACTGTTCACATAAACCTTGTGGCACAGGTGGCTGAAGCGTATTTTAAGTATCGCGCAGCTCAGGATCTCGCAAGTCTTATGGAGAAGACGCTACTAAGTAGAACCAAAACGTTCGATTTAGTAAAACAAAGATTTGATGAAGGCATAGAGTCAGAGCTGGGCCTGTCACAGGCCAAAGCACAATTAGACTCTGTTAAATCGGATTTAACCGCTATAAAAAGGCAGGAAAAGCAGGCCTTAAATGCGTTAGTACTATTAGTTGGAACAAGCATCCCTGAGAACCTTCCAAAAGGAGAACAATTTGGCAAGGATCAACTATACGAAAGTTTACCTGCTGGCCTACCATCGGATCTTTTGATTAGAAGGCCAGATATAATAGCAGCTGAGCATAGATTAAAAGCTGCCAATGCTAATATCGGTGCAGCACGTGCAGCATTTTTCCCCAATATTTCTATAACGGGTCTACTTGGTTTTGCTAGTCCCCAATTAGGTGGGTTATTTAGCTCCGACAATAGGTACTGGCAATATAACCCTACAATATCAATACCAATATTTGGCGGCGGTCAGCAAAGTAATCTAGACTTAGCTGAAGCCTTCAGCTAAGTCTAGATT
>JAJYRX010000030.1 GCA_021793875.1 Pseudomonadota bacterium | reverse complement strand
TTATCTATTAAGGTTTCTATGTCACGGATGGCCCTTAAACCATCAACATGACCTTCGCCAAAAAGATCACCACCTTCGCACACCTCTTCTATCAACTGCTCAAAAGATATTGTCTGCCACTTACCTGATCCACGCGGACCCACTCTCTTCAAAGGCTGAAGCACACGATATGGATTTTTATGCTGCTCTAACATTGCTGCACCGCGAGCACAAGCAGAAGCACGACCCTCCAGGCCGGTCTCGCCTCCTAACTTAGCAAACACCTCGCGAACTGGGGTTTCCATAGAAGCTGGCTGAGTAGTTGCTAATGGATGATAAGGGTTGCCGGCAACGCGTAAAATCGAATTACTGTTGGTGTCTACACGCACCCTTATTCCACACTGCGTCCAACAACCAAGACAGCTGGAAGGGGCAACTATTTGTCCTGGCTGTGCACTAAGCTTTCCCGTTTCAGGGTCTATTACAAACTCAGGTGTTAGTGACTTTCCACGCAGTGCACTTGGGGGAATCTCTCCGGAACTCCCTGTCACTACCCCCTTAACGGCTTTGCCAATAGTGTCGTGGTAGCCAGCCGCAAATGCCGCCAAGCCACCAGCAGCTAGGCCACCTTTTACCATCACACCCCGTCTGCCTTTATCCACTGCAGATTGGTTAGAAGAGTTTTCCGTAGAATGTTTCTTAGCCATAATTAACTCACAACACTATTTTTAGAGGGGAAACGTTCCAGCAAGTATGTAACTAAACAAAGCATGGCAATGCATAGGCCTAGCACTCCTATTATTCCCATAAGACCATCGCCATCCATGGGCATTGAGTATAAGTACAACCCAGCCCCATATTTAGGTACTCCCTGCACAGCCATAAATATGATCCAACGAAACATCCAAGCGGAGCCAAGCATAACCACACCAAGCAACATGCTGGGCCAATATTTAGATAAGGTTGAGCTGCGCAACCCAAGCATCCATATAACAAAAACACCGGTTATTACTGAGCCAAACAATCCAAACCGCCAAACTGGAAACCGTTGAAACAACCTTATGGATGCATCAAAAGAACTTTCCAGTCCACTAAGACCAGACACTGTCCAGACAACTGCACATAACATTAATAGAGCAACAGCTATACGTGAGAGCTTACGCACTAAGCTTATGGGTAGTTGTTTCAGCCCACCTGGAACCCAACGACCTATTAGCAAAATAGCTCCCAGGCTGGCAAGCCAACCCGTTAATGCAAAATTGATTGGCAAAAATGGTGTACTCCATAAAGGCCTGGAGCGCACAACCATGACCTCCATACCAGAGTAAACAAGTACGGAGACTGCTGATACAAACAATAAAGCGGCAACTGGCTTAACTAGAGCAGTATTACCACGCCACCACAAGAAGCTGAATAGCAACGACAGCCCTACAAACACGGGTAAAAAGAACGCTCCTAGCGACATCCAAGACCAACTGGTCGGATATGCATAGAAATGCCAGAACCTGCCAGGCTGCTGCAGATCAGCGAGCAATGAGACAGGTGCCGTAATTACACTAGCAACCAGTATTACTATTAGAACGGGCATTAACCGCTTGGCATGCGAGTTGTGGGTTGCAAACCACATGCAAGACGATGCCATCATTGCAGTAGTAGTAGCTATCCCTGCAAGAAAAAAATATTGAACAGCCCAGGGCAACCAAGCAGCATCGTAACTAGGTGTGAGCAGCTCTATGATTTCCATAGTTATTCCTTTAATTGGTTTCAAACCTCGGCCAACAGGCGTACACTGGACTGTCCGTCCACACCATCAACAAACTCTTCTGGTAACCCTATATAGAAGACATGTGGCGCAGTGCCCATATCAGGCTTTAACACTTTGATCTCATCTTTATGCCTATCTATTAGTTTTGAGATCTCACTATCAGGATCATTTAGGTCGCCAATTACACGAGCACCCCCAACACAACTTTCAACACACGCTGGCAGCAGACCAACTTCTAACCTGTGCTCGCAAAATGTACATTTATCGGCAACCTTGGTTTCTTTATTAATAAACCTTGCGTCGTAAGGGCACGCCTGAACACAGTAAGCACAACCTACGCAGCGATCCCCATCAACCATAACTATGCCATCTTCACGCTGAAATGTTGCCTGCACAGGGCACACGGGAACACATGGTGGATTGTCACAATGGTTGCACAATCTTGGCAGGCTAACCATTGAAGGACCCTGACTTGGGTAATCAACCTCATATTGCAGTACAGTTGTTCTGAACTGTCCTATAGGCGGTTGATTTTCTACCGAGCAGCTAACAGTGCATGCTTGGCATCCTATGCATTTACGTATGTCTACCAACATACCGTAGCGTTTGCCTTTTATGCCTGGCCTTCTAGGTGGTTGCGACGCAGCCTCGCTTTTTACTGGGATAATAGGTATAACAGCAGCACCAGCTCCAAACGCAGTAAGTTTTTTCAGAAAGCCTCGCTTCGTTTGATCGGGCCTATTAGATACAGCCATAGTCTTATCCATAAGTTTTTTACTGAAACATATAGAAAAATTCTATGCGATATACCTAATTGTTATATTGACAAAACTCAACACATTTAATTTACATATAAAATAGTTGAGCTTATAAGTTTGGAGACCAAGTAATGGAAGCAGCTCTTATTTCCGTCGAAGAATTTAATCAAATGCTAGACGACGAACATCGTTTTGCTCGCCTGCTTGGCATAGAGATTAAGGAAATAGGTCACGGCACCTCTGTTCTTTACCTTCCTGCAAAACCAGATTACACCCGTCTAGGAGGCGTCATTGCTGGGCCAATGCTAATGGCTCTAGCAGACATGGCACTGTACGCAGCTGCAGTAGGGGCAACTGGCAACCCACGCGTAGTTACTGCCAGCCTTAATATAAATTTTGTTAGAGGCGCCCCCCCTGGGGGAATAATTGCCAAGGCCAACATTATTAAAACTGGACGCCTTATATCTGGTGAGGTTTACCTATACCCTGAAAGTAGCGATAAGGTGGTAGCTCATGCTATTAGCACCTGGGCCCTACCACGTTAGCTCTAGTCTAAATCAAAAGCTGCTGCAGCACGTCCAAGCCTGTCGTTAATGGCCTGCCATTCTTGGGTTTGCGTAGGCTGCTCAAACACTATATGACTTGCACCAGAATTATCCAGCTTCCTTAGGGTATCGTATAGTTCGTGCGCATACTTTACGGAAGATTCCGAGCATATATGTATGCACAGCACATTAGCCCCACTTTTGCTTACAGCTACTTTTGCCTCTTGGCTTAAAACAGCTACAGCCACAGTATTATTATCTTTGGCAAGTTTTGTAAGAACCTCTACAAACTGGTTAGCACTTGCCACTATTAGACGGTTTCGTGGAGCGTAGTGGGCTTTAAGGCTACCAGATACCTGTGGTGACTCAGTAGTCTTAGCGCTTAATTGTTGACCAGTAACCCTTTCTATCTGCTCTGGTAGTATGTGACCGGGCCTAAGAATAATAATTCTACCGTCGGCGGACGAAACATCAACTATAGTTGACTCTATTCCAACATCAGATGCACCGCCATCTAGCACCATTAACTTATCACTAGTAAGGTCGCTAAACTCGTCGATTACATGGCTTGCTTGTGTTGGCGACACATGCCCAAACTTATTGGCAGAAGGTGCAGCAAGACCACCTTGAACATTCTTTCTTGACTGCGCAAACATAGATAAAAGTTGCTGAGCAACCGGATGGGAAGGGCATCTTATACCTATGGTAGGATTACCGCCACTAACCTCTGCTGGTATGTTTTTGGAGCGTGGGAGTATTAAGGTAAGAGGCCCAGGCCAGAATGCATTAATAAGAGCCCTGGCATTATCAGAAACATTTGCACACCAATATTCTATATTGGCATTTTTAGCCACATGCACAATTAATGGATGATTAGAAGGCCGGTTTTTAGTAGCGTAAATAGATGCAATTGCCTCAGGGTTTTCAGCGTCTGCTCCAAGGCCATACACAGTTTCGGTAGGGAAAGCCACCAAACCGCCACTATTTAGCCTGGAAACAGCTTTATTCAAATTATAAATGGTTGGCTCAGCTGCCCTTATATTCATATAAATATATTTATAAACTTATGCCAATAATGCTACCGACAGTGCGGGCATTATCCATAGCCTGCTTGGCAGTATCCGCGGTTATTGTTATATGCCCCATTTTGCGCCCTTTTTTAACAGATGTTTTTCCATACAAGTGCAGATGGGCGCCAGGTACATTGAGTACTTTGTGCCATTCGGGTTCTTTTGCAATGGTTGAGTTTTTAAACCACACATCACCCAAAACATTAATCATTACAGAGCGTTGGGTGTCGTCTGTACTCCCTAAAGGCATACCTGCTAGTATTCTAACTTGCTGCTCAAACTGACTACAAATACTGGCATCTATAGTGTAATGGCCACTATTATGGGGTCTAGGAGCCATTTCATTAGCCATAAGCGTTCCATTTGCTGTAACAAAAAACTCTACACACAAAACCCCTACATAATCTAGTTCGGCTGCTATAGCACTAGCCATGTCTTGAGCCTGTTGCTGTATGGCTGAACCTGGTTCAAAAGACCCTGAAACAGAAACTGCAAGTATTCCATCACGATGTTCATTAAGAACAGCCGGATAACATTTAACATCACCAGTATGATCACGCCCCAATACCACAGATATTTCATACTCAAGCGGGATTAGTGCTTCAAGAATGCATTCCACTTCTCCTAATTGATTGAAAGCATCAATTAGTTCCTGACGCGATGAAACACGTACCTGACCTTTACCATCGTATCCAAAACGAGCTGACTTAAGTATTCCTGGAAACAGAGTCTCAGGCGCTTGTTGCGCATCGTGTAGACTGTTTATACGAGTATGCGGTGCAACCGGGACGCCTGCCTTCTGAAAAAATGATTTTTCTACAAGCCGGTTTTGAGTTATAGCAACAGCATTGGCGGAAGGCCTTACTACGCAATGTTTAGCCAGATGCAACAAACTTTCTGAGGGTATGTTTTCAAACTCTGTAGAAACAGCAGCGCATTGGCGAGCCAGCCTCTGAAGACCCACTGTATCTTGATAATCGCAGTGTATATGTTCGTTCGCTATAGTACCCGCTGGGCTATCGGGGTCTGGATCTAGTACGGCAACACGGTAGCCCATACTTTGAGCAGCCTGACAGAACATGCGACCTAGCTGCCCGCCACCTAGCATACCTAGCCACTGACCGGGCTGTACATTATCAGTTGGTAGTGCATTATTTTTAGAAAAGCTCATAAAACCCTCAGGGCTTGGCATCAGTTACTGGTGGAACCACCATATTTTGAGCATTTTTTGTTTGCTGCAAACGGTACTCTTGCAAACTGTTAGACAGGTCTGGGTTATTAACAGCCATACAAGCTATGGCATGTAGTGCAGCATTAGCAGCCCCGGCAGAACCTATAGAAAATGTAGCCACTGGCACACCTTTAGGCATTTGCACTATAGATAGCAAAGAATCGTGCCCTTGCAAGTGCTTTGACGGAACTGGAACGCCATACACCGGTATTGTAGTAATAGCAGCTACCATACCTGGCAAGTGCGCTGCACCACCCGCACCTGCAACTATTGCTTTTAAACCGCGCTCTTGAGCTGTTCTTGCATAATCGTACATTTGCTCTGGCATACGATGAGCAGATACTACCCTAGCCTCGTATGGAATTCCAAAGTGCTCAAAAACAATTGCTGCCTGCTCCATTATTGGCCAGTCGCTTGAGGACCCCATAATAATACCAACTACAGGATCACCTGACTTATAGTTTGATTGGCTAGTCATTATTATCTCCTGCGAGACAATGTAAAGCCTGCTGATATTTGTCGGCTGTTTTGTCTATAACCTCTTGTGGAAGCCTGGGGGCTGGATGTGTTTTATCCCATGGCTGACTAAGTAGCCAATCTCTGAGATACTGTTTGTCAAATGACGGCGGGTTATCACCAACAATGTAGTCTGAATTAGCCCAGAAACGTGAGGAGTCTGGTGTAAGCACCTCATCCATCAAGTGCAATACCCCATTGTTGTCTAAGCCAAACTCAAACTTCGTATCAGCTATTATTAAGCCTTTTGTAGCCGCATAGTCGTATGCCTGTTTATATATTTCAAGTGCAGCATCCCTTATTTCGTCTGCCAGCTTGCCACCAATTCGCACACGCATTTCTGTATAGCTAATGTTTTCATCGTGCTCGCCTACCTCCGCCTTAGCCGCCGGTGTAAAAATTGGCGTAGCCAAACGCTGTGATTGCAGCAGCCCTTCTGGAAGACTTACTCCACAGACTTGTCCTGTAGCTTTATAGTCGTTCCATCCTGATCCGCTTATATAACCACGCACAACGGCCTCAACAAGTACTGGTTGCAAACGTTTAACCACGACTGCCCTGCCTCTTACTTGATTAACCTCGGAAGAGTTAACCACATCGGCTGGATCTATACCTGTGGAATGATTGGGCATTAAATCTGATAGCTTATTAAGCCAAAAATTTGTTAGCTCTGTAAGCACCTTACCCTTTCCTGGTATTGGATCTTGCAATATGACATCAAAAGCCGAGATGCGGTCGGTAGTAACTATGAGAAGCTTGTCATCACCTACCGCATACATATCACGTACTTTGCCACGTGCAATTAGGGGAAGCGATTGTATATCGGACTGTAGCATCGCTTTAGTCAAGGCAGATTCCTTTTCTATATTGGCACAATTATTTAGTTACCTGAGCCAGCTCACCAGCGGCATATTTTTGTGCCATTTGATCTAGCGGCACGGGTTTAATTTTGCTTGCATTACCAGCAGTACCAAATGCCTCATAACGGTCTATGCAAATTTGCATAGCTGCTTCACGAGCGGGTTTCAAGTACTCACGCGGATCGAACTTGTCAGGATTCTCGTGCATGAAGCGACGTATTGCAGCTGTCATGGCAAGACGAATATCGGTATCAATATTAACCTTACGAACGCCATGTTTGATGGCCTCTTGTATCTCTTCAACAGGAACGCCATATGTTTCTTTAAAGGAACCGCCAAATTCACGTATTTCTTCCAGTAGCTCTTGGGGCACACTAGAGCTACCATGCATTACCAAATGTGTATTTGGCAAACGGGCATGAATTTCTTTTACACGCTGAATTGACAGGATATCGCCCGTGGGTTTACGCGTAAACTTGTATGCTCCATGGCTTGTACCTATAGCAATTGCAAGTGCGTCTAGTTGAGTACGCTGTACAAAATCTACAGCTTGCTCAGGGTCGGTAAGAAGCTGATCCATAGTTAGAGTACCCTCAAAACCGTGACCATCTTCTTTATCACCCTGCATGGTCTCGAGTGACCCTAGGCAGCCTAGCTCACCCTCTACGCTAACACCTAGTTTGTGTGCCATTTGAACAACTTCTTTGGTGACAGCAACGTTGTATTCGTATTCAGCTACTGTTTTACCATCAGCCTCAAGCGAGCCATCCATCATTACACTTGTAAAACCAAGTTCTATAGCACTACGACATACATCGGGAGACTGCCCGTGGTCTTGGTGCATAACCACCGGTATGTGTGGATATGCAGCAACAGCAGCCTCTATAAGACGCTTCAAAAATGGTTCGCCAGCATACTTGCGTGCACCTGCTGACGCTTGCATAATAACCGGGCTGTTGGTTTTGTCAGCTGCCTGCATAATGGCCTGAACCTGCTCAAGGTTATTTACATTAAAAGCAGGTATACCGTACTCATGCTCTGCAGCATGATCTAATAACTGTCGCATTGAAACTAGGGCCATAAGACCTCCTTAGTTATAAATTTTAAAATTGAACCGGCGATTCTACTTAGCATTGCGACGCGCAGATTTAGGGCGGAATGCACTAATTATGGAATCGTTGGTTTCTATGTATGGGCCGCCTATTAAATCTATGCAGTATGGTATGGCGGCAAAAATACCTTTAACTAGAACATTACCTTCTTTATCTTTTAAGCCTTCTAGTGTTTCCTGTATGGCTTTGGGCTGACCTGGAAGGTTTACGATTAAGGCTGCGTGGTCTGGTGTTTCTCGTATAACTCCTACCTGTCTGGAGAGTATAGCCGTGGGGACAAAATGCAGACTAATTTGACGCATTTGCTCGCCAAAGCCGGGCATCTCGCGGGTAGCCACAGCAAGAGTAGCCTCCGGGGTAACATCTCGCCTTGCTGGACCGGTACCACCAGTGGTAAGTATAAGGTCGCATCCAACGTTGTCAGTAAGCTCTATTAAAGTGGCTGATATGGTATCTAAAGTATCTGGAATTAGCCGATTCACAAATCGTACTGGACCAGATATTGCACTTTCAAGCCATTTTTGTAGTTCAGGAATACCCTCGTCTTTATATTCACCACTAGAAGCACGATCTGAAACTGATACCAGCCCGACAATTAGCTCATCGGGATGTGAGCGGGTAGATAAGGGTAAAGACATATAAACTCCAAAAATTAAAAATGGGTTGCTGTATTAATCATTGGCTCTTTGCTGCAACACATCTACAGCTGGTAATACCTTACCCTCAAGAAACTCAAGGAAAGCTCCACCCCCAGTAGATATGTAATTAACCTTATCTTGTATACCAAACTTAGCTATTGCAGCTACTGTATCGCCGCCTCCAGCCAAAGAAAAACCTTTAGATTGGGCCACTGCCTGGGCCACCTCTTTAGTACCGTTAGCAAATGCATCTATTTCAAATACGCCTATGGGACCATTCCATACTATAGTTCCAGCCTGAGTAATAATGCGCGACAAGTTCTGAGCAGTTTTTGGACCAACATCAAGAATCATGTCATCTGGTGTTACCTCGGATGCTGCCTTTATTGTGGCCGGAGCGTCTTCACCAAAATATGGTGCACACACAACATCTACAGGCACTGGAACAGCTGCGCCGCGCTCTTGCATTATGCGCATAACCTCGGTGGCTTCTTCGATTTGGGAAGGTTCGGCCAAAGACTTTCCAATAGGAAGGCCTGCAGCCAACATAAAGGTATTTGCTATTCCACCGCCCACTATAAGTTGGTCTACTTGTTGGGCTAAAGCACGTAAAACAGTAATTTTTGTAGATACCTTAGAGCCACCAACAATTGCTACCATTGGCCTTTTTGGCTTGCTACACCAACCTGCTAGAGTTTGCAGCTCGGACTGTAACAATGGACCTGCACAAGCAGTTGCAGCGTAACGGGCAATTCCATGAGTGCTAGCCTGTGTTCTATGAGCTGTACCGAATGCATCATTTACATATACATCACACAGGCCAGCCATTTTTTGAGATAGTTCATAGTCGTTGGACTTTTCACCTACATTAAAGCGACAGTTTTCCAACAGCACCAACTCACCCGACTCTACCGATACGCCGTCTACCCAGTCGCGTACCAGTTTTATATCACGTCTTAATAGCTCGGAAAGCCTTTTTGCTACCGGAGCCAAACTATCTTCTTCGGTAAACACTCCTTCCGTAGGCCTTCCAAGGTGTGAGGTAACCATAACAGCAGCCCCTGCATCTAGTGCCATATGTATAGCAGGCAAAGAGGAGCGTATACGTGTGTCATCGGTGATTTCACCATTGTTAAGAGGCACGTTTAGATCGGAACGTATGAACACACGCTTGCCCTGTAGGGCATTAGCCACCGAAAGTGAAGCAAGAGTTTTAACAGTAATCATAGTTTACTAAGACTAGTTAGCGTTATGAAGCGCAACTGCGGCGTCAAGCATACGGTGGCAGAAAGCCCACTCGTTGTCATACCAAGCTGAAACCTTCACCAAATTACCCGACACTCGTGTAAGGCTTGCATCTACTATGCTGGACTCGGTAGTGTGATTGAAATCTATGGATACAAGAGGCTCGGTATTAAAGCCCAAAATACCTTTGAGAGGACCTTCTTTAGAGGCACTTAATAAGATACTATTTACTTCTTCAACAGTAGTAGGCCGGCTGGATACAAATGAAAGGTCAACAAGAGAAACATTAATTGTAGGAACTCTAACTGCATAGCCATCGAGTTTTCCAGCTAGCTCTGGCAGCACCAAACCAACAGCAGAGGCGGCACCTGTTTTTGTAGGTATCATGCTATGAGTGGCTGACCTAGCACGGCGTAGATCCTTGTGATGAACATCTGTTAACACTTGGTCGTTGGTGTAAGCATGAATGGTTGTCATTAAACCATTCTCTATACCTATGCTATCAAGTAATGGCTTAACTAAAGGTGCTAAGCAGTTTGTTGTGCACGATGCATTAGAAATGACGGTGTCTGATGCCTTAAGGATACTGTGGTTAACACCGTACACAATAGTTGCATCGACATCTTTACCACCAGGGGCAGAAATAATTACTTTTTTTGCACCGCTACGCAAATGCACACTGGCTTTTTCTTTGCTGGTAAATACGCCGGTACACTCAAGTACCACATCGACATTGAGGTCATCCCAAGGAAGCTCAGAAGGATCTCTGGTAGAGAACACCGGAATGCGGTCGCCGTCAACAACCAAATGATTTTCTTCTAGAACCACCTCTGAAGAAAAACGACCATGAACCGTGTCGAATCGTGTTAAATGAGCATTTGCTTCTGGTGCTCCTGTTGCATTAATAGCCACAATTTCTATATCACGCTTTTTTCCATCTTCATAATGCGCTCTTAAGATATTGCGCCCTATACGCCCGTAACCGTTAATTGCCACACGAATAGTCATCTTATTCTCCAAGTAGTTCTGTAACTGCCGAAACCACTTTTTCCGCAGTAATTCCAAAATGTTCAAACAGCACGCCAGCCGGTGCTGACTCACCATAGGTATCTAAGCCAACCACATGCCCATTACGGCCTACGTATTTATACCAGCCTCCTGTACTGCCAGCCTCAACGGCTACACATGGCAGCTCCGAAGGCAAAACCTTCTCTTTGTAATCGTGTGGCTGTTCGTCGAAAATATTTGTACAAGGCATAGACACAACCCTTACGGCTATGTCTCTACTTGCCAACTCTTTTTGGGCTTGCATAGCAAGGGAGACTTCAGAACCTGTTGCAATAATAATAGCCACTGGGTTTTGCACATCAGAAAGTATGTAACCCCCGCGAGCAATGTTTGCAATGGTAGTGCTTTCGCGCCTTATAAAGGGAAGGTTCTGACGAGATAGAAGTAAGGCACTAGGGCCACCATTTTGTATATTTACACCAACACTAGCTGGACGCAGCAAAGCTTGCTGCCACGCCACGGCTGTTTCGGTTGTGTCGCACG
>JAJYRX010000029.1 GCA_021793875.1 Pseudomonadota bacterium | reverse complement strand
TTCTGTCCAGGGTGCGCTTTATGCGCTTTGTTGTTTTTAAGCGCATGGTATATATATTTAGTCACCCGTTTTCGCAGTCAGGTTCACTGTCAGCACGCGGGCTTTAGCAAGAATTCAACCCAGGGTTTGTTAGCGTATTCAAGTACTATCAAACCTGACGGGGCCAAAACTGGCCGTACGGTGCAGCTATATATAGCAGTGTTTTGCGGTTAAGTTGGAACAGGAGTAGTCATGATTCAAATGCAGACCACGCTTGCCGTGGCCGACAATACCGGCGCTCGCTCTGTGCAGTGCATCAAGGTGTTGGGTGGCTCCAAGCGCCGTTATGCCGCTATTGGCGACATAATAAAAGTCGCAGTTAAAGAGGCGGCTCCGCGCGGGCGTGTCAAAAAAGGCGAAATATACAACGCCGTTGTTGTGCGTACAGCTAAGGGTGTTCGCCGCCGCGACGGATCTCTTATAAAGTTTGGTGGTAATGCTGCTGTATTGCTTAACGCCAAGCTAGAACCCATTGGCACACGTATTTTTGGGCCTGTCACTCGCGAGCTGCGTACAGACAAGTTCATGAAAATCGTGTCCCTGGCTCCCGAAGTACTGTAAGGGGCAGTTATGCAAAAAATTCGTAAAGGCGACGAAGTCATAGTTATAGCCGGACGCGACAAATCCCGTCGTGGTGTTGTGCTAGCTCGTGTTGGTTCCGACCGCGTGCTCGTGGAAGGCGTCAATATGGTTAAAAAGCACAGCAAGGGCAACCCCATGGCAGGTGTTGCTGGCGGCATCATAGATAAAACCATGCCAATCCACATTTCTAATGTGGCTTTGTACAATCCTGAAACCGGCAAGGGTGACCGCGTTGGTATACAGGTTAAAGACGGCAAAAAGGTTCGTGTGTTCCGTTCCAGCGGCGCTGTCGTTGGTGCCAAGGCATAAGGGGCGAAAACATGGCTCGTTTACAAAAGTTATACCAAGATAAGGTCGTGGCAGACCTCATGTCCAAGTTTAATTACAAGAGTGTCATGGAGGTGCCGCGTATTGAGAAAATCACTCTTAATATGGGTGTTTCGGAAGCAGTTGCCGACCGCAAGGTTATGGATAACGCTGTGGCTGATCTAACCAAAATATCTGGTCAGAAACCCATAGTTACTGTTTCTCGTAAAGCCATCGCGGGCTTCAAAATTCGCGAAAACTATCCAATTGGCTGCAAGGTAACCCTGCGTGGCCGCCGCATGTACGAATTCCTCGATCGTCTTATTGCTGTGGCGCTGCCACGCGTTCGTGATTTTCGTGGGGTTTCTGCGCGTGCCTTCGATGGCAATGGAAATTACAGCATGGGGGTAAAAGAGCAAATCATTTTCCCCGAAATCGAATACGACAAAATCGACGCTGTGCGTGGTCTTGATATTAGCATTACCACTACAGCCAAGAGTGACGACGAAGCAAAAGCTCTACTAAGTGCTTTCAGCTTCCCGTTTCGCAACTAAGGGGCGATAACGTGGCAAAACTTTCACTTATTAATCGTAACGTTAAGCGCATGAAGCTAGTACAGAAGTACGCGGCTAAGCGCGCAGCGTTGCTTGAAATTATTAACGACCAATCAAAGTCTGATGAAGAACGCTATCAGGCACGCCTTGACCTTCAGCGTCTGCCTCGCAACGCAAACCCAACTAGGGTTCGCAATCGTTGTGCGGTAACAGGTCGTGCGCGTGGTGTTTACAGCAAGTTTGGTTTAACGCGTCACAAAGTGCGCGAAATGACCATGCGGGGACAAATTCCCGGCATGACTAAGTCTAGCTGGTAGGGGGAATACACATGAGCATGAGCGATCCAATCGCCGACATGTTGACTCGCGTTCGTAACGCGCAAATGGTCAATAAAGAGTCGGTTAGCATGCCCTCCTCCAAGCTAAAGGCCGCAATTGCTGCCGTGCTTAAAGATGAAGGCTATATAGAAGATTTTCAGGTAAATGGCGATAAAAAGCCCGTGCTTGAAATCACTCTTAAATATTACGCTGGCCGCCCAGTAATCGAGAGCATAGACAGAATATCTCGTCCTGGCCTGCGTGTTTATCGTGGCAGTAAAGCTATACCAAGCGTTATGAACGGTCTTGGTGTGGCAATAGTGTCCACTCCACGTGGCGTCATGACCGACCGCAAAGCACGCGAAAGCGGTGTTGGCGGCGAAATTCTATGCTACGTGGCGTAAGGGGGTAAATATGTCACGCATTGCAAACTCTCCCGTTAAAGTGCCTGATAATGTTCAGGCAACTCTTGAAGCCAACAAGATCACCGTAAAGGGGCCGCTTGGTACGTTAGAGCAAGATCTAAACCCTAACGTAACCATAAGCCTAGACGACGGTGAGCTGGTTTTCGCCCAGGCTAATGATTCGCGCGATGCACGAGCAATGGCTGGTACCATGCGTTCATTGGTTAACAATATGGTTGTGGGTGTCAGCACTGGCTTTGAACGTAAGTTAAACCTGGTGGGTGTGGGTTTCCGTGCCCAGCTTCAGGGTAACGATCTCAAACTGCAGCTTGGTTATTCACACGATATCGTGTATTCAACTCCCGAGGGCATAACTATTCAATGTCCTAACCAAACAGAAGTGGTGGTTAAGGGTATTAATAAGCAGGTTGTTGGCCAAGTGGCCGCCGAAATTCGCTCATTCCGACGTCCCGAACCTTATAAAGGTAAGGGAGTGCGTTATGCAGACGAGCATGTGGCCCTTAAAGAAGCCAAGAAGAAATAACCGAGCAGGCAAGGACGAATCATGGATAAAAAACAAACCCGTTTGCGTCGTGCTATGGCAACACGTCGGAAAATCAATACATTGCGTGTACATCGCTTGTCAGTTTTCCGCTCTAACCAGCACATATACGCTAACATAATCTCGCCTGAAGGCGACAGGGTGCTAGTTAGCGCATCCACGCTCGAGCCCGAAGTTCTAAAGTCGCTGGCCGACAGCAACACTAGGGGAAATCAGGTTGCTGCTGCCAACATAGTAGGCAAGCGTGTGGCCGAAAAGGCCAAGGCTGCTGGTATAGAATCCGTAGCTTTCGATCGCTCGGGCTTCCGTTATCATGGCCGTGTTAAGGCACTGGCCGAAGCCGCTCGCGAAGCCGGCTTGAAGTTCTAAGGAATATAAAATGGCTAGAGCACAAAGAAACGCAGCCGACGACCGTGATGACGGCATGCGCGAAAGAATGATAGGGGTCAACCGGGTCAGCAAGGTTGTAAAAGGTGGTCGTACCATGAGCTTTGCAGCCCTGACTGTGGTTGGCGATGGCGATGGAAGTATAGGTATGGGGCAGGGCAAGGCCCGTGAGGTTCCAGTGGCTGTACAAAAAGCAATGGAAGCTGCCCGCCGTGGCCAGGTTAAAGTACCTCTTAAAGATGGCACATTGTTTCACGCTGTTGAAGGGCGTCATGGTGCATCCAAGGTTTTAATTTTGCCTGCAGCGGAAGGTACCGGGGTAATTGCTGGTGGTCCAATGCGTGCTATTTTTGAGGTTATGGGCGTGCGTAACGTAGTTGCAAAAAGTTATGGCTCACGTAATCCCTATAATATGGTGCGTGCCACCCTTAACGGCCTTAAAAGCTGCTTAACACCTGCAGAGGTTGCCGCAAAACGTGGCAAGTCTGTTGAAGATATACTGGGGTAAAAAATGGCACAGAAGCAAATTAAAGTTACGCTTGTGCGCTCTGTTATTGGCACCAAAAAAGATCACCGCGACACAGTGCGTGGTCTAGGGTTACGCCGTGTCAATAGCAGCCGCGTGCTGGTCGATACCCCCGAAGTCCGTGGCATGATCCGCAAGGTGGATTACCTTGTCACGGTTTCTGAAGTTTAAAGGAATCGGCATGGACATCACTCAATTAAATGGCATAAGCCCTGCGCCTGGCTCTAAGCACAGCAGTAAAAGGGTTGGTCGTGGTCGCGCTACCGGTTGGGGTAAAACCTCAGGTCGTGGTCATAAGGGTCTTAAGGCTCGTTCAGGTGGACGCGTTGCGGCCGGGTTTGAAGGCGGACAAATGCCTTTACACCGTCGTTTGCCTAAGCGCGGCTTTACATCTGCTACTCAACACTTGCGCGCTGAAGTGCGTCTGTCAGAGCTTGAAAAGCTGCCCATAGATGAAATAGATCTTCAGGCTTTGAAGCAGGCCGGCATAGTAGGGCATGGCGTCCGATCAGCTAAGGTAATTAAGTCGGGTGAATTAACCCGCAAGGTTATCCTACGTGGTATTGGCGCAACTGCTGGTGCTAAGGCGGTAATAGAAGCTGCTGGCGGCTCGCTGGAATAAGGTGAATTTTGTGGCAAAAGCTAACGCTAAATCAGGACCACGCTTCGGCGACTTAAAGCGTCGCATAGTATTCCTGATGCTTGCTTTGGTGGTTTATCGCCTCGGTACACATATACCAGTGCCCGGCATAAACCCCGATGCCCTTGCCGACCTGTTTCAGCAGCAGTCAGGTGGCATATTAGGCCTATTCAACATGTTCTCAGGTGGTGCGCTAGAACGCTTTTCTGTGTTTGCGCTTGGTATTATGCCGTATATTTCAGCAGCAATTATTATGCAGCTAATGTCGGTTGTTGTACCTACACTCGAGGCCATCAAGAAAGAAGGTGAAGCAGGTCGTCGCAAAATTACCCAATATACCCGCTATGGCACAGTGTTTCTCGCACTATTCCAGGCGGTTGGTATTTCAATGGCGCTTGAGTCGCAACCTGGCCTTGTTATAGACCCAGGGCTTATATTCCGCTTTACCACTATTGTTACTCTGGTAACCGGAACTATGTTCATAATGTGGCTAGGCGAACAAATAACTGAGCGTGGTATAGGAAACGGTATATCAATACTAATTTTTGCTGGTATTGTGGCTGGTTTGCCAAGCGCATTGGCGGGTATGTTAGATTTGGTTCGTACCGATTCCATGTCAATACTATCAGCTTTGTTTATATTGGTGCTTGTTGTAGCGGTAACGTATTTTGTTGTGTTTATAGAACGCGGCCAGCGACGTATTTCCGTTAATTATGCTAAGCGCCAGGTAGGTAATAAAATTTATGGTGGTCAAAGTTCGCACTTGCCACTTAAGCTGAATATGTCGGGCGTTATACCTCCAATATTCGCGTCCTCGCTTATATTGTTACCTGCCACTTTAAGCAGCTGGTTCTCCAGTAGCTCAAGTATGGGTTGGCTGGGCGACTTAACCGCGGCACTGCAGCCTCATCAGCCTTTGTATGTAACGCTGTTTTCAGGGCTCATTATATTTTTCTGCTTTTTCTACACGGCATTGGTATTTAATAGCCGTGAAACTGCAGATAACCTAAAGCGTAGCGGAGCATTTGTACCGGGCATACGTCCTGGACCGCAAACTGCTCGCTATATAGACCGCATTCTTATGCGACTTACGCTTGCTGGCTCGCTATACATAACACTTGTTTGTTTGTTACCCGAGTTTATGCAAATGCGCTGGAACGTACCATTCTATTTTGGTGGTACATCGTTATTGATTATCGTAGTGGTGGCTATGGACTTCATGGCTCAAACCCAAGCCTATATGGTCTCTCACCAGTACGACTCGCTGCTCAAGAAGGCTAACTTCAGGGGCGCGGGTTTGCCAATGCGTTAAATAGAAATGGCAAAAGACGACGTAATACAAATGCAAGGGGAGGTCGTAGAAAACCTTCCTAATGCAACATTTCGTATAAGGCTTGAAAACGGCCATATGGTGCTGGGCTACATCTCCGGTAAAATGCGCATGCATTATATCCGGATTCTGCCAGGCGATAAGGTTACAGTGGAGCTCACGCCCTACGACCTTTCACGCGGCAGAATTGTGTTCCGCTCTAAATAATGGGCCTATACAAAGTTTGGAGTAAACCATGAAGGTAATGGCATCGGTTAAGCGGATCTGCCGCAACTGCAAAATTATTAAACGTCACGGGGTAGTGCGTGTTATCTGCACCGACCCGCGTCATAAGCAGCGTCAGGGCTAAAGCTCTGAAGCAACGGATTTAACAAGGAAAAGTCACATGGCTCGTATTGCTGGCATTAACATCCCGCCGCATCAACACGCCGAAATCGGACTGACCGCCATTTTTGGCATAGGGCGATCCAGAGCTCGCGATATTTGCGAAGCAGCTGGTGTTGAACCCTCTAAGAAGGTCAAAGATCTGACTGACGCGGAACTTGAACGTATCCGTGAGCACGTTAACGGCTACACGGTAGAGGGCGACCTACGTCGCGAGGTACAACTTTCAATTAAGCGATTAATTGATCTAGGTACCTATCGCGGTATGCGTCACCGTCGTGGTTTGCCCGTGCATGGGCAGCGTACTCGCACGAACGCGCGCACTCGCAAAGGTCCGCGTCGTCCGGCCGCTTCCCTTAAGAAATAAGAGGACTATTTAAATGGCGAAAGCATCCTCCAGCGCTTCACGCGCTCGTAAACGTATACGCAAGAGCGTGTCCGATGGCATTGCGCACGTACACGCTTCGTTTAACAACACAATTATCACTATTACCGACCGTCAGGGTAGCACTCTGGCGTGGGCAACAGCAGGTGCAGCTGGTTTTAAGGGTTCACGAAAGTCAACCCCGTTCGCAGCTCAGGTAGCAGCTGAACAGGCTGGTCGTACTGCTCAGGAATACGGTATTAAAAACCTTGAAGTTCGCATTAAGGGCCCCGGCCCAGGCCGTGAATCTTCGGTACGTGCTCTGAATGCACTGGGTATTCGTATAACCAGTATTGCAGACATCACACCGATACCGCACAACGGCTGCCGTCCGCCCAAGCGTCGTCGCATCTAAGGGGAATAGTTTTGGCACGTTACACAGGACCTAAATGTAAGCTCGCGCGTCGCGAAGGCACAGATCTCTTCCTTAAGAGCACACGCCGTTCGCTTGACTCTAAATGCAAACTAGACTCACGTCCAGGTCAGCACGGTCGCACTTCTGGTGCTCGTACTTCTGACTACGGTCTACAACTGCGCGAGAAACAAAAACTAAAACGCATGTACGGCGTACTTGAAAAACAGTTTCGTCGTTACTTTAAAGAATCTGAACGTCGTCGCGGTAATACCGGTGAAATCCTTATCCAGCTTTTAGAAAGCCGTTTGGATAACATCGTATACCGCATGGGCTTTGGTTCCACTCGCGCCGAAGCGCGTCAGCTGGTTAACCACCGTGCAATTGAGGTCAATGGCCGTACAGCCGACATAGCCTCAATGCTCATAAAGCCAGGTGATGTTATTGCAATCCGTGAAAAGGCTAAAAAGCAGGTTCGCATTCAAGAATCGCTTGAGCTTGCCAAAGGCATTGGCTTACCACAGTGGGTTGAAGTAGACGCCGATAAACTTTCCGGCGTGTTCAAACAGGTGCCAGATCGCGCCGACGTTGCACAAGACGTCAACGAATCCATGATTGTGGAACTTTACTCACGTTAACTGAGTATGAGCACCCAGCGTTTGGGTGCTCGCATATTTTCTTCGCCGGGGCACCGGCTTATCCGTCAGCCTTATCGGTGTAACGAGCCGAGGGTATTGAAAAGGAATAAACATGTCATCTTTAGGTTTTTTAAAGCCTCGCGAAATCGAAGTTGAATCTATTAGCGATCATCATGCAAAAATCGTAATGGAGCCATTCGAGCGCGGCTTTGGCCACACGCTAGGCAACGCTTTGCGTCGCATTCTGCTGTCATCTATGACAGGATACGCTCCTACCGAGGTACAAATTACTGGCGTGCTGCACGAGTACTCCACTATTGAAGGGGTAAGAGAAGACGTAGTAGATATACTTCTTAACCTTAAAGGGGTTGTATTCAAGCTACATGGTCGTGCAGAGGTAACCCTTAGCCTTGTAAAGGAAGGGGAGGGCCCAGTTTTTGCAAGCGACATAGAAGTCCCCCATGACGTTGAAATCATTAACCCTGATCATGTTATTGCCAATATGTCTGAAGGTGGCAAAATAGAAATGCAAATCAAGGTGGATGAAGGTCGTGGATATGTGCCAGGTAACGTGCGAGCGCTGTCTGAAGATAGTGGTCACACAATTGGTCGCATAATAATGGATGCTTCATACAGTCCTGTTCGTCGTGTAAGCTACACAGTAGAAAGTGCTCGTGTAGAACAGCGCACCGACCTAGATAAGCTTATTCTGGATGTGGAAACAAATGGTGTGATTTCGCCCGAAGAAGCTGTGCGTCAGGCCGCTCGCATACTTATAGATCAAATATCAGTGTTCTCCTCATTTGAAGGCACACCCGATAATGTTCAGACTGCAGCACCTGCTCGTGCCAGCACTGCACCACAAATTGATCCTGTACTGTTGCGCCCAGTTGATGATCTTGAGCTTACCGTACGATCGGCTAACTGCCTTAAGGCCGAAAGCATTTACTATATTGGTGATCTAATACAACGCACTGAAAACGAGCTACTAAAGACACCAAACCTAGGTCGTAAATCGCTTAACGAGATTAAAGAGGTGCTTGCTGCCCGTGGGTTAACTCTGGGTATGAAGCTCGATAACTGGCCGCCCCTTGGTCTGGAGCGCCCTTAATTACTTTGCCCAACCCGGCCCGCAGTTTTACTGATAGAAGAAGCCGGGTAACAGGATTGACCATCCTGTTTTAAACAAGATTCATTTTTATAGGAAGTTACCATGCGTCATCGTCACGGTTTACGTAAACTTAATCGCACTAGCGCACATCGTTTAGCAATGTTTCGCAACATGTCGGTTTCATTAATACAGCATGAAGCTATTAAAACCACTTTGCCAAAAGCTAAAGAACTGCGCAGAGTAATAGAACCTCTTATAACATTAGCTAAAAAGCCAACCTTAGCTAACCGTCGTCTAGCATTTGCACGCTTGCGCGATCGTGACGCAGTAACGAAGCTGTTTAACGAGCTGGGCCCACGTTATCAGGAGCGTAATGGCGGATACACTCGTGTACTTAAAATGGGTTTCCGTCAGGGTGATAATGCACCTGTGGCTTTTATGGAGTTTGTCGATCGTCCAGAGCCGGAAGAGGTAGATAATACCGAAGAGTAAGCACTTATATTGCTTAGTTCTTGCATAAAACGGGCCTTTAGGCCCGTTTTTTGTTTTTTGGAGGCATTATGAATACCAATTTAGATAATGATGTAAATCAGCCAGTTGTAATAATGAGTACGGCTCCAGACGAGCTTATTGGGAAACGCATAGCCCACTATTTAGTGGAAGAGGGTTTGGCCGCTTGTGTGAACCTTGGTCAAGAATCATTGTCTATGTTTATGTGGAAGGGCAGCTTGGAAGGTGAAAAAGAGTACGCTCTTACCATAAAAACACGCGCTGGCCGGATAAACCACGTGTTTCAACGGCTATCCGATCTGCATCCGTACGAAGTGCCAGAGTTTTTGGTGATTCCGGTACATAGTGGCTCCCAACAATATGTGGACTGGATTATTCAGACCACGTCGTAGTATTGCAAGCATGTATATCCGTAATAGTCTGTTTTCATATTTGTTTATTTCTATCTGGCTTGTACTAGCATTATTTGTTCCGCTAAACGGTAATGCACAAGAAGACTTTCTAGACCCAGATGAAGCTTTTGTTTTTAGTGCTGCAATGGCTACGCCACAGCGCCTCGATGTGCATTTTCAAGTGGCACCTAAATACTATATGTATCGTGACAGGTTCGACTTCACGCTCGAGCCACAGGAGCATGAAAGCAGACTAGGTGAAATTGTAAGGCCGCAAGGACTAGTGCAGTATGATCCCACCTTTGAGGAAGATCTTGAGGTTTATTATGGCCAATACACCATACAAGTAAACTTTGAGCCAGGTGCTGATAAGCCGCTTATATTAAGAATATTAAGTCAGGGCTGTGCCGATGCAGGCTTATGCTACAGCCCTAGCGAGCATGTAATACAGTTAACTCCAGACGAAGACGGCTACATAGCAAGTGGCGATGGTGTTTTAGACCAGGTTCCAGATATTGAAAGCTCTACCCCCTTATCTGAGTACGATATGTTCAAGGCGTCTTCTAATACATCTGAACAGTCGTTGTTTATGGGTGGTAGTGAACAATCTGTCTATGGCAGTGGTGGCTCCTTGCTACCATCTAATCAGGATGATACTGGCTTTGCTGCTTATTTAGCACAAGCAAGCATTTGGCAAATAATTCTTTTTTCAGCCCTTTTTGGTGTTTTACTATCATTTACACCGTGTGTATTGCCAATGGTGCCAATATTATTGGCCATATTGGCAGGTGGCTCCCAGCAGAAAAAACAGCTGACACGCTGGCAAGGACTTAAGCTGGCGGCAATATTTGTGCTAGGTATGTCTATTGTATACACGGTGCTGGGGGTTGCAGCTGGAATAATAGGAGCAAGTCTTGCGGCTTGGTTGCAAAAACCTTGGGTGTTAGCAGTATTTGCCGCTTTGCTGGCTTTGTTTGCGCTTGCAATGTTTGATGTATTCACCATGCAGGCTCCAACATCAATGCAAAATCGTCTTAACAGTTTTGTTAATAAGCTGCCCGGTGGTAAAGCAAGCGCGGTATTTATTATGGGTATGGTATCTGCACTCATAGTTGGACCATGTGTAGCAGCGCCCTTGGCCGGTGTATTGCTGTTTATTTCACAAACCGGCGATTTAGTGCTGGGTGGCACATCATTGTTTTCAATGGCTTGGGGTGAAGGTCTGTTATTACTAGCCGTGGGTGCTTCATCAGGAATGTTAATGCCCAAGGCGGGTGCATGGATGCAAGGAGTAAAAACATTCTTTGGTTTGCTATTACTTGCTACAGCATTGTGGATGATACAACCCTTGTTGCCAATATGGATTGCTATGCTTGCTTGGGCATTTATGGCTATTTTTTCAGCATACTTATTGGGTGCGTTTAGTGGTCTGTCACATACGTCTGAAAAAAATATCGTGTTAACTGCGTTTGGAAAGTCTATTGGTTACTTGCTAGCCATATGGGCACTGCTGCTTATGGTGGGTGTTGCTACTGGAGGGCGAGATATAATTCGTCCGCTATCGCATGTAATACAGACATATGGCGCTTCGTTGCCTATTGAGCAGAAAAAGATAGAATTTATACAAATAGATAACGGTGATCAGTTAGATGAGCTTTTAGCCAGCCCTGATAGGCCCATAATGCTAGATTTCTATGCTGACTGGTGTGTATCGTGCATACAGATGGAAAAGTTTACCTTTAGTGATCCAGAAGTGGCTGCACGTATGAATCAGATGCTTTTGGTGCAGGCCGACGTAACCGACAATACGGCTGAGCACAGAAAACTATTAAAGCGTTTCAATTTGTTTGGCCCACCAGGAATAATATTCTTTGATTCCAATGGTAATCACTTAGAAAGCCCACGGGTGGTGGGC
>JAJYRX010000028.1 GCA_021793875.1 Pseudomonadota bacterium | reverse complement strand
ACTCATGACTACTCAGTACCTCAAGCGCATTCTTAATTCAAAAGTTTATGACGTTGCTATAGAAACATCCTTAGATGTTGCCCCGGGAATATCTGCAAAAATAAACAATACAGTTTTGCTTAAGCGTGAAGACACACAGCCCGTATTTAGTTTTAAGTTGCGTGGTGCGTATAACAAAATGGCTAATCTACAGCCTGAACAGTTGCGCAAAGGGGTTATCGCCGCATCGGCAGGCAACCATGCACAAGGTGTTGCTCTTGCTGCCCGTAACCTTGGATGCAGAGCTGTAATAGTTATGCCCGTTACCGCACCACAGTTAAAGGTGGATTCTGTTCGTAGGTTAGGTGCTGAAGTTGAGTTGGCAGGAGATAGCTTTAATGAGGCATATGCACATGCATGCCATCTTCAGAAAACTCAGCAACTTACGTTTGTCCACCCATTTGACGATCCATACGTTATAGCTGGACAAGGTACGGTGGCAATGGAGATTCTACGTCAAGTAACTCGTCCTGTAGATGCGGTATTTGTACCTGTTGGAGGGGGCGGTCTTATAGCTGGTGTTGCCGCTTATATAAAAGCACTAAGACCGGAAATTAAAGTCATTGGCGTAGAAACACAAGACTCTTGTGTTATGACCCGTAGTCTGGAAAAGGGTGGTCTGGTTACTTTAGATGATGTTGGGCTCTTTTCTGACGGCACTGCTGTTAAGTTAGCAGGAACAGAGACATTCAGACTGGTTAGTAAGTATGTAGATGACATGGTATTGGTCGATACCGATGCGCTATGTGCAGCCATTAAAGATGTGTTCCAAGATACGCGTAGTGTGCTTGAACCAGCGGGTGCTCTGGCAGTTGCTGGTGCAAAGCGGTACGCAGCAAACCATGGATGGCGAGGTAAAACAATAGTTGCTATTACCAGTGGTGCCAACATGAACTTTGACCGACTAAGGTTCGTAGCAGAACGAGCTGATGTTGGTGAAGCTAAAGAAGCAATTTTTGCCCTTACTATTCCTGAAGAAAGAGGTAGCTTTAGACGGCTGTGCGATGCAGTAGGTGATCGTAGCGTTACTGAGTTCAATTATCGCATATCAGATGCTGCGAAAGCGCATGTGTTTGTTGGTATACAAATTAACCAACCTGATGAAGTTGGCAAACTAGAAAGCGGCTTCAGAGAACTCGGGTTTGGCGTAGTAAACCTTACAGCAAATGAGATGGCAAAAACACATTTGCGTTACATGGTTGGCGGAAAATCGCCATTATCTGTTAATGAGGTTTTGTATAGGTTCGAGTTCCCAGAACGTCCAGGGGCCTTAATGAGATTTCTAAGTGCTATGAATCCGGACTGGAATATAAGCCTGTTTCATTATAGAAACCAAGGTGATGACTATGGCAGAGTCCTGGTTGGTATACAGGTACCACCTTGCGATTCTGAACAACTAAACAGTTTTTTGCAAGACCTTGGTTATCCGTATTGGGACGAAACTTCAAATCCGGCCTATGAGCTGTTTTTATGATTTCCTAGGGTGTCCCGTAGGGGCGCCAGACTTTGTAGCAGGCGTCCAAAAGACTCTTTACGCTGGGCATCTAAGGTTTGGGCATCTGCCAAGCTAATTTCCTCAAAAACAATAGATTGACCAGGCATAGTTTGAGCAACGGAAGGTAGGTCAGCACTACAAACGTTAGCTATTTTTGCATAGCCACCGGTTGTTTGCCTGTCTGCCATTAGTATTATTGGGTTCCCGTCGGTTGGAACTTGCACGGTACCAAAGCTAATTGCTTCGGACATAAGCTGATTTGTTTCTACCAGTTTTAGCTTTGGTCCGCTTAGGCGGTAACCCATACGATCTGATTGCGGTTCTATAAGGTACGGGCTACCAAAAAAGGATTTTATGGACTCTTGTGAAAACAGATGGTAGTTAGGGCCTTTTAATACCCTTATTTTTGACCTGTTTTGAAACCCTAGTAATGCTGGTAGATAGACCTGTATTTGCCATAAGTATTTATCGAGATCATCAATGTTTTCTATGCTAAGTGGGCTGGCTATTTCTAGCACATCACCTTTTTTTAGAGCTCTGCCTTTATAGCCACCAAAACCGCCTCTTATATAAGTGCTTTGACTTTCAAGTATGGGGCTTGTTTTTATGCCACCAAATACAGCCATATAAGCTCGGACTCCAGATTTGCGTTCACCAAATTGCAGTGTATCGCCAGGCTTTACTACGATTGGTCTATTATTTGGAATGCTTTTGCCATTGATTGATGGAGATAATAGTGCTCCGCTGATGGCTATGCAGGATGCCTTGCTAAAAGTTAGTGTGGGGCCCGATAGAGTGATTTCAAGGGTAGCTTCGTTTTCAGAGTTTCCTGCCAATGCGTTTGCTAATCTATGAGACCTTGTATCCATGGCTCCGCTAACTGGTACTCCAAGATGCTGGTAACCGTATCTACCCAAGTCTTGTACTGTGGTTAGTATTCCTGGCTTCAAGACTTTAATACTCATGACTTACTCTGATAGTTGGTGAATTCTTCGGCAGAAATAGGTGTAAAACGAACAGCGTCTCCTGGTGCTAATAAAGTTGGTGGTGTTTGTTCGGGAAAGAACATTTCTAGAGGTGTGGTTCCTATTACGTGCCAACCACCTGGTGATTCATTAGGGTAAATTATTGTCTGACAGTTTGCGATTGCCACGGAGCCTTTTGGCAGCGCTGTTCTAGGGGTGTCTTTACGCCCAATGTTAAGAGCCTTGTCATGCATACCTATATAGGCTGCACCAGGGGCAAACCCTAGCATAAACACGAAAGCATTTGAGTTGCTATGTAAATGTATTACTTCAGTTTCTGACAACCCGCAATGTTTGGCTACGTATGTTAGGTCGGGTCCGTATATGCCGCCATAGCATACTGGTATATTTATCACGTTTGACGGCATGCTTAACTCGGTTTTCTCAAACTGATTTATTACACGTGCAACTTCATTTGATATGTTTTTAAAGCTGGTACTAGCTCCGAATAGTCGTGGCTGATAGTGTACGGCTATAGAACTCAAACTGGGGACTACATCGAGAACGCCCCGTATATCGGATTCTCGTATGGCTTGTGCCAAAGAAGAACAGGTACGACCACCTTCAATGCTTACTGGCTTGTTAAATGTAAGAATAATAGTGCGGTCACCCTGTGAGGTAATGCTCCATCGCTTGTCATTTATCATGATGATCTACTTAGCAAATAAAGAATCTAGTGACTTAAATGCCTTGAACTCTAGAGCATTGCCAGATGGGTCCAGGAAAAACATAGTAGCTTGTTCACCGGGTTGATCTTTAAACCTTATATATGGTTCTATCACGAAGTCTATGCCTGCTTCTTGCAATTTTTGTGCCAAGCTTTCCCAGTCGGACATTTCAAGGACAACACCAAAGTGACGAACTGGTACGTTTTGCTCGTCAACCTCACTGGTTTGTACGTTATTACATTCTTCTGGTGCTAAATGAGCTACCACCTGATGGCCGTATAAGTTGAAATCTATCCATTGATCTGATGACCGACCTTCTGGACAGCCGAGCAGACCGCCATAAAATTCGCGTGCCGCGTCCAGGCAGTGCACCGGGAAGGCAAGGTGAAATGGACGCAAAGTCTGAGACGAATTCATGTTACACCTTTATGGCTTGATTAGAGGCGAGTTAGATTTTAGCGGTAAATTTGCTGTTGTGGGGCTTACTGCAGGGAAACCCTTGATTGCGGGAAGTATAGCGAGAACTCACTTCCCGCTCCTAACCTACTGTTAATGATAAGCTCAGCGTTATGACGCAACGCTACATGCCTGGTGATAGCAAGACCTAATCCGGTACCACCACTAGCTCTGGAGCGTCCTCTGTCTACGCGGTAAAAGCGCTCGGTTAACCTAGGTATATCGTGAGAGGCAATACCTATTCCAGAATCTTTAACGCTAAACCTGGCTGACCCGTCAGCTTCTAGCTCCCAAGTGACCGTTATGTCTCCTCCTTGGGTAGTGTAATGCACGGCATTATTTATTAAGTTCGATATAGCAGATGATAGCTCTGTATCGGAGCCAGTAATGAGTAGGTTTTCATCTATGTGAGAGTGAAACTTGTGGTCACCGTTAGATATTATTTTTGCCTGGCGTAGACTGTCATTAATTATTTTAGCTACGTTTGTGGGCTTGCCATTTATATGCGGAGTCGACTCTAAGGCTGCCAGAGTAAGCAAGTCGCTAACAGTAGCTTGCATGCGTAGCGCTTGCTCATGCATAAGCCCCAGGTAATGCTGTTGCTGTTCAGAATCTAGGTTATTGCTGTTGTCTTGTATGGTTTCCAGGAACCCAGATAGTACAGTAAGAGGCGTGCGTAATTCATGTGAAACATTCGCGACAAAATCTTTTCGCATAGTTTCAAGACGTTCAACCTGGGTTACGTCGCGTGTTACCAACAATAATTGACCCTGACCATAGCGACTTAGTTGCAGCAATAAGGAGCGTGGCTGTATACCATTGTGAACTTGTACCAGTATTGGAGCTGGCCAGCTGCTTTGTCGTGTATAACGTGCAAACTCGGGTATACGAAGCACATTAAAAATACTGTGACCTCTGTCTACTTTTGGTTTAAGGCCAAGGTGTTGCCTTGCAATATCATTACACCAGGTTAACTCCATTTCAGTGTTAAGAGTAAGAGCCCCGTCTGGCAACGCATCAGCCGCTCTTAACATATTCTTTACACTATTACGCAGCTTTGAAATATCAGTGCGGTTTTGCTTTAACTTTCTATATATTGGAGCTAATACACTATCCCATGGGCCAACAGTTGCAGGGGGTGGGTCATTAATGTTTTTAACCCATCTGGCTATACGTGAGAGCTGTAATGCGCTTGCCCATACCATTAATAATAAGCCGATAGAAAACAATGCCCAACCTGAGGCCTCCCCAAGCCATAGACCTATAAGCCAGCTAATAAAGGCCCATATAGATACGGTTACTATGGTTTTAATCATTTATACGGGCCGTAAATTTATATCCTGCACCGCGTACTGTTTGTATGTGTGTATGAGCATTATTTAACTCCAGAGCTTTTCGTAAACGCCTTATGTGTACGTCTACAGTGCGCTCTTCTACAAAGACGTGATCACCCCATACGTTATCTAACAACTGAGATCTGGAAAATACTCTTTCTGGGTTTACCATTAGGAAGTGTAGCAGTCTGAATTCGATAGGACCCAAACTAATTGATTGTTGCTCAACAAAAACATGGTGTGTAGTGGGGTTTAGTCGTATGCTGCCTTTTACTATTTCATCTTGAGTAAGCTGGGGTGCCCTACGTCGCAGTACCGCTTTGATTCGGGCAATTAGTTCTTTTGGTGAAAATGGTTTTGAGATGTAGTCGTCCGCACCCGCTTCTAAACCCTCTACCGCATTTTCTTCACTGGTTTTAGCTGTAAGCATAATTATTGGCAAGTCGTTGGTGCGCTCGCTTGACCTTAGCCACTTTGCAAGTGAAATGCCAGATGAGCCTGGTAGCATCCAGTCTAACAATACTAGGTCAGGCTTGCGTGTATTTATATGCGTGCGTGCTTGTTCTGCGCTGTATGCTTGTTCGGTTGAGTAGCCACTAAGCTCAAGATTTAGCTTAATTAGCTCTTGTATAGCAGGCTCGTCTTCAACTATAAGAATATTTGCTTTCATAATTGCGATAATAATCTACAAAACTCAAATTTAATAAATACTGGCGCAGCCCTATTGAAGCATAATGCGGTACGATAATGTTTGGGTAATTAACGCAAGCTTATAACATGGACAAACCTGAAACGCACTTTGGTTATGAAACCGTAAATGTAAATGAAAAAGCGTCGCGTGTTGCGCAGGTGTTTCACTCTGTGGCACAACGCTACGATCTCATGAACGACCTTATGTCTGCCGGTATGCATCGTGCCTGGAAGGCTTTTACCATAGCTAGGGCTAATGTACAGCCAGGCATGAGGGTGCTCGATATTGCAGGTGGTACTGGAGACTTGGCTCGTGCGTTTGCACGCAGGGCTGGTAAGTCTGGCGAAGTGTGGCTTACGGATATTAACCCGTCTATGCTTAATGTGGGTCGTAATAGACTAATAGATAGTGGGCTTGTTGTGCCTGTAGCCGTATGTGATGCTGAAAAATTGCCATTTTCTAATGGTTATTTCGATAGGGTTTCAGTAGCTTTTGGTCTACGCAATATGACCAACAAAGATAAGGCATTGTCTGAAATGAGACGAGTTCTAAAACCAGGTGGAAAACTACTGGTTTTAGAGTTTTCCCATATTGCTAAACCTCTTGCTCCAGCTTATGACTGGTATTCTTTTAATATCCTTCCATGGCTTGGACGCAAAATAGCCAATGATGAAGATAGCTACCGTTATCTGGCTGAGTCTATACGTATGCATCCTGACCAAGAAACTTTGGCAGTAATGCTAGAAGATGCGGGATTATCCAATGTGCAGTTTTTTAATCTAGCAGCAGGTGCAGTAGCCTTACATGAAGGTGTTAACTTATATTAGAGCGTACCTTGGCAATAAGCTTGCTGGTAGATTTATTATGTAGAACCGGAATGGCTACTGCTTTACCACCCCAGCTTTCAACTAGTTTGGTTTCTGGTAGTTTTGCCATAATGTAGTCTCCGCCCTTAACTATAATGTCTGGGCGTATCTGTTTTATTATTTCTACTGGCGTTGTTTCATGGAAGCTAGTTACAAAACTAACGCAATCAAGCGCTGCCATAAGGGCGGCTCTGTCTTCTAGCGTATTAATTGGCCTATCTGACCCTTTATTCAATTGTTTAACTGAGTTATCGGTGTTAAGAGCCACCACCAAAGTTGCACCTAAGCTAGCAGCTTCATCTAGGTAGCTAACATGCCCTCTATGAAGTATGTCAAATACTCCATTTGTGAACACCAATGGCCTCTTCCATAAGCTCTTCTCGGTATTAATTACGCAGTCTTCACGACTAATTATTTTGTGTTCAAAGCTGGGTTTATAAGGCATGTTCATTTCATAAAAAACCATATAACAAGGCCTATTAGAACGGCCAAAATAGCTGCTATAACCATTAATATATTATTATTTTGCTGTTGCGCCTTACGCAGCATTTCAAGCTGATTTTTTATGGATAGCTGCTGGTTTTCTTGGTTCAGGTTTGTATAAACTAGGCGCGGAATTTGAGGTAGAATTTGTGCCCACTGGCTGGCTTCCTGATTAACCCTTTCCCTTAAACCATGTATACCAATACGTTTATGCATCCACCGCTCAAGGTATGGCTTTGCTGTTTTCCACAGGTCTAGCTCTGGATCGAGGTCACGTCCCATACCTTCAACATTCAATAAGGTTTTTTGTAATAAAACCAATTGAGGTTGTATTTCTACATTAAACCTTCTGGAAGTTTGGAATAGTCTTAAAAGGACCTGTCCCAAAGATATTTCGGCTAGTGGTCGGTCAAAATAAGGCTCGCATACCGCTCGTACTGCACCCTCCAGCTCTTCTTCTCTGGTGTTAGCAGGTGCCCATCCAGACTCTATATGAAGTTGTGCCACCCTTCGATAGTCACGTTGGAAAAAAGCAAGAAAGTTCTGTGCTAAATAATTCTTATCAAATTCAGATAAAGTGCCAACAATGCCAAAATCCATGGCTATATAGCGACCTAGAGTTTCCGGTTGATCGGATACATATATATTGCCTGGGTGCATATCGGCATGGAAGAATCCATCAGCAAACACCTGCGTGAAAAAAATTTCCACACCTCTGACTGCTAGGTCGGATAAGTCTACTCCGGCTTTTACCAGCTTGTCAGTCTGGTTGACTGGTATACCACTCATGCGTTCCATAGTGAAAATTGCAGTGGAGCAATACTCCCAAACCACTTCGGGAACAATTAAAAGGTTAGCGCGATCAGGTTTCTCATAAAAGTTGCGCCTCAGTTGGCTACAATTTGCAGCCTCGCGCATAAGATCTAGTTCATCGTGCAGGTAATTATTAAATTCATGTACTACCTGGCGAGGCTTAAGCCTACGTGCGTCTGGGGATATTTTTTCTACCAAAGATGCCAATATCCCCATTAGGCGTAAGTCTTTATTTATTATTTTATGCATACCAGGACGTAGCACTTTAACTGCAACTTTTCGCCCATCATGTAGTGTTGCAAAGTGAACTTGCGCTATTGATGCAGACGCTATTGGGTCTGTGTCAAATTGTGCGAATAGAATGTTTGGCGGTTTTCCTAATTCATCTTCTATGCATTTTGCCGCTATATTTGATGGAAATGGGGGTACGCGATCTTGTAGAAGAGCCAGTTCTTGTGCAATATCGTGTGGTATAAGGTCACGTCTGGTTGATAATACTTGCCCAAATTTGACGAATATAGGCCCTAATGATTCAAGCGCCAGTCTTAATCTTTTGCCTCGTGGTACCTTGGGTTTACGACCAAAACGTATAATTCTTAGCAGCCCATAAGCAAAAGGACGATTGATACTAGATAAAACAAGTTCGTCTAGTCGATAGCGTAGTGCTATATAAACAATCTTTATAAGTCGTAAAAGGCTAAACATCTTTTGCTTTGATTTTGGCAACACGTTGCTCTAAAGAGCTTATTTGCTGGTTAACTTGCTGTAACCGTGCTGAGAACTCGTTCATGGCGGGCCTATTGGCCAAAAGCGCACTTTCATGCGCCATATATTCACCTATGTTGCGAGCAATATTACGTGCTACGTACGAAGCGGCTTGAGCACTTGCTGTTTGGCCCATTAAAAGACGGCGTGCAACTATATTTCCGAATACTTTAGATAGGTTGTGACCAGCATCCCAGCGTAAGTTTTGTGCTAGTTCAGATACTGTTTGCGCTAACGCAGCATCACCTTGTATGTGCATTATACGGGTTATTTGTGAGGTGTCCTTGCCTAATATTTGTGGTATTTGGCTAATAAGGTGTCGGGGTATATGTATATGGACATCGGGTGTTTGCTCGGAGTCAGCTTGTTGTACTAACCCGGAAGGCAAAATATGTAAGCTGAGATTTAGATTTGCAACACCTATTTGTACCGTTTTATCACCGTGCTGCATTAGCTTGTGCTGAGCCCATTCCTCTTGCTTCATCAGGCTGTTTATTAAGCGTGCAAACGCTGCTGACGGGGATGGCAGTATATTGGATAGACCCAGCATATTAACTGTTAATGGCTAGAAGGTAGTTGCTGTATTCCCGCAAGTAACCAGCCAGAACTGTCTGTTTTATACAGATTCCATACTTCTTCGAAATGTTTGGCCTGTTCTTCTGGGGACTCTTTCAGCATACCTGAGTATCTTATACTTGCTAGATGTCCACCTGCCACTGCTTCCATACCCATTAGTTCGGCATTTAGAAGCAGCACCTCTGTAACATTAGCACCAGTTCGCTGTTCTAGCTCTGGCGTTATCTCTATTAGCATGTCATCAGTTAGGTACTCGCGCAGCTGATTTATATCACCGGAATCCCATAAAGACTGTATTTTAATAAACTGTGCTTTGGCATTTGCTAAAAACCCTGGTGTATCAAAGTTTTCAGGTATAAACCAAGAGTCATCATGTGTAGCAGCGGATAGATTTGTGGCTGCGGGTGCCGCTTCTGGTTGTTGCCATGCTTGTTCCTGTATGCCTTGCCGTTGCATTGTTTGTGCTCGCATATGACCAGCATTTTCTGTAGCTAGTCCATGGCCACGTAAGCGTCTAATAATGAACATGATTGCAAATATCACCAAGCCTATTAATATGAGGCTAGACATAAACTCAAGAAATGCGCCTGATAGGCCAAATGCGGACAGCAGTGCTGCTATACCAAGACCGGCTGCTATGCCTGCTATTGGGCCCAGCCATCTTGACATGCCAGAGCGAGCCTGGGTGTTTGCGGTGTTCGCAGCTCTATTGCTGGCTGCAGCATTGCGCTGAGCTGCTGTAGGCGGCTTCACTGCCTGTCGTTGTTTCATTATATTTGTGGATTGACGACCAAAGCTTCTTGCTCCACCAAAACGTCTTGCTTCGGCATCAAAAGAAGCAGCCATCATGGCAACACCAGAAAAAGTAAGTAATAGTATGGTGAAAAAACGTGCAAATTTAATGGTCATTTAACCCTCAGAATGTTTTGCTTAGTAATGCATTGATAGCCATTAGATCTTCTTCGTTAAGTGTACCGCTTGAAGCCTTAAGCTGTAGACCGTGCATTAAAGTATTGTATCTGGCCTGCGACAGCAGACGTTCAGTATCGAATAGCTGTTTTTGTGCATTTAAAACGTCTATATTAATTCTTACCCCAACTTCATAGGCAAGCTGGTTGGCATCCATAGAAGCTTTGCTAGACTCTCTTGCTGCTTTAAGCGCATCTATTTGAGTAAGACCGGATATTACACCAGAAAAATGTAATTGAGTATTTTGTCTTGCAATACGTTTGCTGGCTTCTAGTTCTGCTTTGTGCTGTTGCAATCGTGAATACTGCTCTCTGACTTTGGAAGATATTTCGCCGCCGGTAAATAGTGGTATTGATAGCGTCACACCAACTGATGAGTCCAGCGACCTGGGCCCAGTGTTAGGGCGTGGACCAAGTATTCCGCGGTCAGATGCGCTGCCTGTTTGAGCTTCTAGGCGTAGGTCTGGATAATGACTACTTTTTTCTACATCTAGCTGCTTTTCTTGTATTTTAGCGTTAAGAAACGCCAGGTTAACATTTAAGTTGCTTTGTTCTGCCCTAGAAACCCAGGCCCGTTGATCGTTTGGCTCGGGCAGGGGAATGTTTGATGTTGCTGACAAACGAGCTAGCTGGTTAGGTCTGTGATTTGTAAGGCTTTCCAAAGCATCGAAAGCAAGCTGTACAGCGTTGTTAGCCTGTTGCTCGTTAGCGTTGAGCAGGTCTAGTCGTGCACGGGCCTCATGAGTGTCCGTGATGGTTGCGCTTCCTAACTCGAATGACTGCTGTGCTGCTTCAAGCTGTGTTTTTATAGCCTGCTTTTCAGCCTTTATGGCACGCAGATTATCTTGGGCCACTAGTACATTGAAGTAAGCTTGGGATACTCGTAGTATGAGGTCTTGATAGGCGGCTGTTCTTCGAGTTTCAGCAGCTTGCAATATGTAATCTGAGCGCTCAAGGTTATGCCACGCAGCTATGTCTATTATTGGTTGAGTAAGAGTTATATTCCACAGAGCCCGCTTATTGGTATTGCTATCAGAGAAGGTGCGTACACGCCGTGTATTTTCTGCCTGTGCACCTACATTTGCATATATTCGGGGTAGTAGTTTTGCCCTGGCTTGTGGTTTAGCTTCTTGGTCTGCGTCGCTAGAGTAGCCAGCCGCTTCATAAACAGGATCACTTTGTAAAGCCAGATTCCA
>JAJYRX010000027.1 GCA_021793875.1 Pseudomonadota bacterium | reverse complement strand
CTGCAGTAATACCAGTGCTATCGGATACTATAAATACTGTTCTTTCAGGTTTTTCGTTATTCATGTTTACAGACATACATAAGGTTAAGGAAGCGGTACAATTCGGCATAGCCTATAGTCACATTTGAACAAAAACAAGGCTAGTTTGCCTACCATACTTCATATTAGCCACCTAGTGTGGTAAGCAAACAAGCTTTTTTATATCATTAAGGTGACTTTTATGTCTTATGTTGTTTCTTTTGAGCAGCTACGCATGACTGATGTTGACTCCGTTGGTGGTAAAAATGCCTCCCTCGGTGAAATGATTAGTCAGTTGGCTGATATGGGTGTACGAGTGCCAGGTGGTTTTGCAACTACCGCAGAAGCATTCCGAGATTTTCTTAAATCTACAGAACTAGATCAACGTATTGCTGATCGTTTAAACGCACTTAACGTCGAAGATGTACGAGAGCTAGCAGTTGCTGGTGCCGAAATTAGAAAATGGATTTTAGAAACCCCATTCCCAGAAAAGCTAGAAAGTGAAATAAAAGAAGCATTCGCCAAGTTAGATGCTGATGGTAAAGGTAGTTTTGCTGTAAGGTCATCTGCAACAGCAGAAGACCTTCCGGATGCATCATTTGCAGGGCAGCAAGAAACTTTCCTTAATGTGGTGGGTATAGATGAGGTTCTAGATAAAATACATCAAGTATTCGCATCACTATACAACGACAGAGCCATATCATATCGTGTACACAAAGGGTATGCAGATACCGATGTAGCTCTATCGGCTGGAATCCAGCGTATGGTGAGATCAGACAAAGGAAGTGCTGGCGTTATGTTTACGCTAGACACTGAATCAGGCTTTCGTGATGCTGTGTTTATTACGTCGTCGTACGGCCTAGGCGAGACAGTAGTACAAGGGTCAGTTAATCCGGATGAGTTTTACGTATTTAAAAAGACTCTCGAATCCGGGCATAATCCAATAATAAGCCGTCGCATAGGTTCCAAACTTATAAAAATGGAGTTTGATGACAGTGGCAGCACAGATCACGCTGTTAAAACAGTAGATGTGCCAGTTTCCGAACGAAATAGATATTCTTTATCTGACGAAGAGGTAATAGAGCTAGCTCGTTACGCTGTAATAATCGAAAACCACTATAAACGCCCCATGGATATCGAGTGGGGACGTGATGGCATAGACGGCAAAATTTATATTCTTCAAGCACGCCCGGAAACCGTGAAGTCACAACAGGCTCATAACGACGTTCAAGAACGCTACAAGCTGAAAGCTACGGGCGAGGTGCTTATCACCGGTAGAGCAATTGGCCAGAAAATTGGATCTGGTCGAGTTAGGGTAGTAGCCGATATATCTCAAATGGATGAGGTTCAGCGGGGCGATGTCCTTGTTACAGACATGACAGACCCTAACTGGGAACCTGTTATGAAACTAGCATCCGCCATAGTGACAAACCGTGGGGGGCGTACTTGTCATGCGGCTATTATTGCACGTGAACTTGGTATACCTGCTGTAGTAGGTTGTGCAAACGCTACCGATGTACTAAAAAATGGTACGGAAGTTACAGTCTCATGTGCAGAAGGGGACGAAGGGCGTATATACGATGGTTTGCTTGATACTGAAATAGAGGAAGTTCAGTGGGGCGAAATGCCAAAAATAGGCATGAAAATTATGATGAACGTGGGTAATCCACAACTAGCATTCGATTTTTCCCAGATACCAAATGATGGGGTCGGCCTTGCTAGACTAGAGTTCATAATTAACAACAATATCAACGTGCACCCCAAAGCTGTTCTTGATTATCCAAATGTTGACTCTGAACTTAAAACAGCCGTTGAGTCAGCTGCCCGTGGATATGCAAGCCCTCGAGCTTTCTTTGTTGAAAAACTAGCGGAAGGGGTTGCAACCATTGCTGCCGCCTTCTATCCCAAACCAGTCATAGTTCGCCTTTCAGACTTTAAGTCTAATGAATATCGCAAGCTAGTAGGTGGTTCACGCTATGAGCCAGAAGAAGAAAACCCTATGTTGGGCTTCCGGGGTGTGTCACGTTATCTATCTGATGACTTCGCAGAATGCTTCCGTATGGAATGTGAGGCCTTAAAAAAGGTTCGTGATGAAATGGGACTTACAAACGTAGAGTTAATGGTTCCGTTTGTAAGAACCGTTCCCCAGGCAAAGCGTGTCATAGATCTACTTGCAAGTCACGGGCTAGCACGCGGTCAAAATGGTCTTCGTATAATTATGATGTGTGAAGTGCCATCTAATGCAATATTGGCCGAAGAGTTTTTGCACTATTTTGATGGTTTCTCTATAGGTTCAAACGACATGACCCAATTAACACTTGGTCTTGATCGCGATTCTGGTATGGATCTGCTAGTGGCCGACTTTGACGAGCGTGACGAAGCCGTTAAGTTTATGCTTGCAAGAGCAATAAAGGCCTGTCGTGACGCTGGTAAATATGTAGGTATATGCGGACAAGGTCCGAGCGACCATATAGATCTTGCGCAATGGCTGCAAGATCAAAATATTATGTCGTTATCATTAAACCCCGACACTGTAGTTGATACTTGGCAGCGTTTAGCTAAATAGGCGTAATATTTAAGGAGTTCAGCGCTATTATTAAAATAGCTATGAACTCCTTTTTTAATTGTTCTAACTAACGTTTGCGTATGTCGTGTTTAAGGAGACGTTCTTGCTCTCGTTTCCAGTCTTTTTCACGCGCATCATCACGTTTGTCATGCTGTTTTTTACCACGCCCAAGACCAAACTCAAGCTTTATACGCCCATTTCTAAAGTGCAAGTTTAAAGGGACCATTGTATAACCTCTTTGCTCGACTCTGCCTATAAGCTTACTTATCTCATCGGCTCGTAAAAGAAGCTTTCGCGTGCGAACTGGGTTTGGCGTTATATGAGTTGAAACATTATTTAATGGACTAACATGCATCCCTATGATCCATATTTCACCATCTCGAACGATAATATAACTTTCTTTAAGTTGTACTCGTCTTGCTCTTATGGACTTTACTTCCCAGCCTTGTAGGACTAAACCAGCCTCGAAACGCTCTTCAATAAAGTAATCGTGGTACGCTTTTCGGTTATCAACAATTGTCATTAAAAATAAACTCAGAATTAGTTGTGAGTAAAATCAATATATTCTAGCCGTTCATAAATCTGTATGCATAGTATTAAACGTTCCGTCCTTGTTCCATACAGCTGCGAGCAAATGTTTGACTTAGTAGCCGACGTAAGCAAATATCCAGAGTTTTTGCCTTGGTGTGGTGGTTCCGAAGTACACAAACAAGATGAAAATGGTATGGAGGCTTCCGTAACCATTAGTATCGCAGGTATAAAACAATCATTTACCACGGCAAATACACATAACTATCCAAACAATATCAAAGTACGGTTGGTTAAAGGACCATTTTCTGCTCTAACGGGTGACTGGTCATTCCAAGCTCTTGATGAGCATGCCTGTAAAGTTGTATATGTTATGGAATACAAATTCTCTAGCAGAGCATTAGAGGCAGTGGTTGGCCCGGTATTTAACCGAATTGCTACTAGCTTCATAGATTCTTTTACTAAAAGGGCACAGCAAGTATACGGTGATCCATGAGTAGTATGGATATGTTAAAAGTCAGCGTTGTATATGCAGATAAAGATAACATATGGCATAAAAGCCTGAATGTTTGTCCGGGTGCAACTGTAGGAGAAGCTATCTCGAATAGTGGATTTTACGAAGCACATCCAAGCTTAAGTACACAGTCTATAAGTGTCGGGATTTATGGACAACGCATTGAATTGTCTCGTAAACTTTCGCAACATGATCGAATAGAAATATATAGAGAACTTATTTTTGATCCAATGGAAAGTCGTAGACGCCGAGCTATACATAGACAGCGAAATAAGAAAAAAACCAATTAAAATTGATAACTGTCACATTTATGACAAAAAACAAACAAATAACGGGCTAAGGTTTATAAAGTCCATTATTACTGGAGACTAATCATGAACTTTAATTTGTCAGAAGAACAAATAGCGTTTGCAGAAGCTGCCCGAGACTTTGCTCAGGGCGAGTTGGCTCCTTACGCTGCCCAATGGGATGAAGAGGAGATTTTCCCGCGAGATGCGTTTGCAAAAGCTGGTGAAATGGGCTTTTGTGCCATTTATGCACCTGAATCTATTGGTGGATTAGAACTTCCACGACTAGAAGCTGCATTGGTTTTTGAAGAAATGGCATCTGTAGATCCATCAACAGCGGCTTTTCTTACCATACACAATATGGCAACGTGGATGGTTGGGACCTGGGGCTCAGAATCATTAAAGAATCAATGGGGAGAAGCATTGTCTAGCGGACAAAAGCTTGCCTCCTACTGCTTAACTGAGCCTGGATCTGGCTCTGACGCCGCATCCCTTAGCACCAAGGCCGAGAAGCAAGGGGATAACTATGTTTTAAGCGGTTCAAAAGCGTTCATATCAGGTGGTGGTGACACTGACCTATTAGTTGTCATGGCAAGAACTGGTGCAGAAGGAGCTCGAGGAATTTCAGCATTCGCCGTACCAGCTAACACGCCTGGTATTGAATATGGTCGTAAAGAGCAGAAAATGGGGTGGAACAGTCAGTCTACTAGGCCAATAACATTCGATAAGGTAAAAATACCAGCAGACTACCTTTTAGGGAGGGAAGGCGATGGCTTTAAGCTGGCCATGAAGGGTCTGGACGGAGGTCGTATCAATATAGCAACCTGTTCAGTAGGGGCTGCTCAAGGAGCCTATGAGGCAGCTAAGACCTACATGAACGAGCGTAAGCAGTTCGGCAAGCATATTGCAGAATTTCAGGCGCTTCAGTTCAAACTGGCTGATATGCTTACAAACATAGTAGCATCCCGTCAAATGGTCAGGCTTGCCGCATCTAAACTAGACTCAAACGATGCGAATGCATCAGCTTATTGTGCTATGGCCAAACGGTTTGCTACTGATATGTGCTTCCAAGTATGCCTAGATGCCCAACAAATACACGGAGGTTATGGTTACCTTAAAGACTATCCTATAGAACGACTTGTAAGAGATACCCGTGTTCACCAAATACTTGAGGGCACAAATGAGATAATGCGGGTAATTATTGCTCGCCAAATCCTTGTTAATGGAGCCGACATAAGATGACTTCGTCTGTCTTAACTGAAGTACTTAGTGGTAATGGTTCTAATAAAATAGCTATTGCCACCCTAAATAAACCAGATACTCTTAATGGGTTATCACTGCAAATGTGCCACGAGCTAACCAAAGCACTTGCTCAGTGGGAACAAGACCCTGACATCAAAGTAATAATATTACGTGGGGCTGGTGACAGAGCTTTTTGCGCTGGCGGTGATCTGCATGGATTGTATTCATCAATGCTTGAAAACACCGGTAAAGGTGCTTGGGATAATGCGTACACGCGTGAATTTTTTGACGTAGAGTACAGACTAGATTACCAAATACACACTTACTCGAAACCAATAATGTGCTGGGGTAATGGTATCGTAATGGGTGGTGGTGTAGGTCTTATGATGGGCGCGAGCCACAGAGTTGTTACGGATACCACACGATTCGCAATGCCTGAAATTACCATAGGACTATTTCCCGATGTTGGTGGTACATGGATGTTGAGTCGTCTCCCAAATGGCATTGGTAACTTTCTAGCATTAACAGGGTCTCAACTGGGTGCCAGCGACTGCATAATGCTAGATCTAGCTGACTTCTCAGTACATTCTGAACATTTTCAGTCTATTGTGAATGAGCTTTTAAAAATTGAATGGTCTGAAGAGCGCACAACTAGAGACCTTCAGCTACAGAATGTACTGCAATCTGATCAGTTCACCATAAACCCAGACCCGGGACCATTAAAGCAGCATTACGATCTTATTAGAAAAAAATGCTCTAGTCGTGACTTCATGACTGTATGTGAAAATATTAAATCATTTGCTGAAATTAATGACCCCTGGATGCAGCGCGCTGCAAAAACATTTACTGCAGGCGCGCCCGGTTCTGCACGTCTATCGTATGAACTACTCAAGCGAGTTAAGCATTTATCACTAGCTGATGTCTTTAGACTGGAATACATAGTCTCACTGAATTGTGGTGTGCAAGGAGACTTCCAGGAGGGCATTCGTGCTTTATTGATTGATAAAGACAGAACACCAAAATGGAATCCATCTACGCTTGAAGAGGCAACACAACAATGGGTGCAGTTGTACTTTAAGGAACCCTGGCCGGCCGAGACAGAACATCCCTTGGCAGACCTGGCAAACTAATTCTGATACTTTAATTAAAAGGAAAAAATCATGAGCCAAATTGCATTTATAGGTCTAGGCCACATGGGTGGGCCAATGGCTATGAATCTGGTGAAAGCTGGTTACAACCTCAAGGTTTTCGACCTTGTTCCTGAGGCAGTAAAAAAACTAACTGATGCAGGTGCTCAAGCATCATCATCGGCGTCGGAAGCCGTGGATAACGCCGATGTAATTATATCTATGCTTCCGGCTAGTAAACACGTAGAGGGTCTCTATCTAACAGATAATCTTTTTGACTCTATCAAAGAAGGTTCACTTGTTATTGAGTGCAGCACAATTGCTGCCGAGTCAGCTATAAAAGTTGCAAATGCAGCTAAAGCTAAAGGAATACGCATAATAGATGCTCCAGTTTCTGGTGGAACCGGCGGCGCAATAGCAGGTACATTAACATTCATTGTGGGAGGAAGCTCTGATGATTTGTCTACTGCCACACCTTATTTAGAGCATATGGGTAGCAACATATTTCATGCGGGTGACAACGGTGCAGGGCAGGTGGCTAAAATATGTAACAACATGCTGTTAGGAATACTTATGGCTGGAACAGCAGAGGCGCTTGCTTTAGGTGTTGCAAACGGGCTTGATCCCCACGTTTTGTCCGACATAATATCTAAAAGCTCAGGAAGGAACTGGGCCACGGAACTATATAACCCATGGCCCGGAGTCATGCAGCAAGCACCAGCCTCCAAAAATTACGAAGGTGGTTTTGGCGTTGACTTAATGCTTAAAGATCTTGGATTAGCCGCCGACTCTGCTCTGAAGTCAAATTCATCAACACCTTTAGGCGAGTTAGCACGAAACATGTATTCTATTCATAGTCGAAATGGTCATGGTCTTCTTGATTTTTCTAGCATATTAAAAATGTATAGAAAACTGGATTCCTAAGCTACTTAGATAATGGAGTAGGGAAGATCCTGTATCTGAAGCTTCGGACCATCGGGTGATGCTAAGCGGAAATCAGCATTGTCTAAATCGGCAATGTTGGTTTCCATGAGTACGTATAATTTGTCAGCACTGATTGCACTATTTATGATTCTTCCACACGGGTTGTTTGGTTTGTGTGCATTATAAGTATCTACAACCTTATCTGTCGTGTTCTCTAATAATGCGAGTTCGTTAGAGTCTGCTATTGCAAGTGCTGCTCTACGTTTAATAACCCCTCTGTAATGGCTACGCGCCACTATCTCTTGGCCTGGGTAGCAGCCCTTGGTGAAACTAACGGCATTTATAAGATCAAAGTTTAGTGTCTGCGGAATAAACAGCTCAGTAGTATCAGCATTAACCCATACTAAGCCAGCCTTTATATCGTCCACATACCACTGCTCAGGATTAGATAATGTGGTATTTTCGGTTTCAGTATTATCTTTAATTTGCCAGAACCTATAGGGCTGACCTGTGCCATAGTTGGGCGCACTAATTGTTATAGAATTGGGAGTACTCACGACCTCAAAAGGGTTTGCTCCATTATCTGAGTAGACACCAAAAACTGAACGATTTAGTACTTCTATATTCACTTTGCTTCTGAGAATAAACATTTTTAATCTCTGCACCAAGGCCATTGCATTATCAGATTTAGTAATCAGTAAGAATGATTCATCCATCTGATTATCTGCACATACAACCATAGTGGCTATAACACGTCCTTTAGGCGAACAATAAGCAGCTAAAGAAGACGTGTTGGAGTTAATTTTGCCTATATCTTGTGTAAGCTGCGACTGCAAGAAGCCTTCTGCATCTGAACCGCTCACTGAAACCACGGTTAAATCATCAAGTAAAGTTGGACTACCAAGAAACTTTGTCATATAAACCTACTAAAACAAACTACTTAAAATAATCATCTTAACTAAACAACCATTACAAGTAGAGTATAAACGCACATTAGCGACTACAATACACGCCGATGCAAGCTATGAAAGTATTTCTCAAATATATAATGATTCCCTTATTGCTTGCGCTAGCATGTGTTGCCGGCGCTGCATGGTACTGGGCTAAAACACCTGTGCATATGGAATCCGACAGGGTTGATTATTTAGTAGAGTCAGGAAGCTCACCTCGTGCTGTAGCTAAAAACTTGCAAAATAATGGTGTAAAAATAAACGAACGGGCATTTAGCCTATTAGCTCGTATAAGTAAGCAGGATACAAAAATAAAGGCAGGTGCCTATGAAATAGTAAGAGGCGATACGCCATATACAATTTTGCAACGTATGGTTGATGGGCACATGCTGCAATCTAGCGTCACTTTAATAGAAGGTTGGAGTTTTAAACGCATTGTTAAAGCTCTTTATGAACATCCTGATATTGCGAACTCTATACAAAATATATCGACAAAAGAGTTATTAGAAGTACTGAATATAAACCACTCATCCCCAGAAGGTATGTTTTACCCTGATACTTATATTTTTGTTCCAGGAACCAAAGATATAGACATACTAAGAAGAGCACACATAGCAACCAATCAAGTTTTAACAAAAGAGTGGAAAAATCGTTCAGATAATCTGCCTTTAAAATCACCATATGAGGCTTTAATACTTGCTTCAATTGTTGAGAAGGAAACTGGTCACGGAGAAGATAGATTTAGAGTGGCAGGTGTTTTTATAAATCGTCTACGAATTAATATGGCTCTGCAAACAGATCCAACAGTTATATATGGTATGGGTGATAAATACAATGGCCGCATTCGTAAAAAAGACCTGCAAACAGATACACCGTGGAATACATATACTAGAGTTGGGCTACCACCCACACCAATAGCAAGCCCTGGAAGGGCCGCCATACATGCTGCACTTAATCCGGAAGAGCATAATTATATGTATTTTGTATCGCGTGGAGATGGCACAAGTGAGTTTTCAAAAACTCTGGCTGAACACAACAGAGCCGTAGCAAAATATATATTGCGTAGGAAAAAAAATTAATGCCCATACATAATAGTAATCGTCACAATTCCAACAGAGGCATATTTATCACCTTAGAAGGTATAGATGGGGCTGGTAAAAGCACGCACTCACAGTGGCTTGTAGAGCTTATTAAGCAGAATGGTTTTGAAGTTATACACACACGTGAGCCCGGAGGAACTGAGCTATCTGAAGAGCTAAGGGGTATTCTGTTAAATCGTGAAATGAGACCTTTAACCGAAGCATTGCTAATGTTTGCTGCGCGTCACGATCACGTAGAAACCATTATAAATCCAGCACTAAGCTCAGGCGTTTGGGTCGTGTGCGACCGCTTTACCGACGCAAGTTATGCTTATCAAGGGGGCGGCCGTGGAGTATCTGAAAGCACTATTCATACTCTTGAGAATATAACGCATCCACACCTAAATCCTGATTTAACTTTTTTATTTGATTTACCGTTGTCAGTGGCTAAACAGCGACGCTCCGTCGATCGATCACCAGATCGGTTTGAACACGAACAGGAGCTTTTCTTCATAAAAACCCGTAATGCATACCTTGAAAGGGCCGCCCAGTTTCCAGAACGTTTTTTCATAGTTGATTCGGAAAAATCAATTAATTTGATACGTAAAGATATTGAACGAAAACTCAGTGAGTTAATTAAGTCAATTAGGGCATAATATTAATAATATGCTAGACCCGACTAAATTCTACCCTTGGCAAATCAATATAGCCTCAAAATGGTTACAAAACAGGAATAGATTCAGTCATGCATGGCTGATTCATGGTTTACCAGGAATTGGTAAGCAGCAGTTTGCCTTGGCTGCAGCAGCAAGCATTTTATGCGAACAGCCTAGCAAAGAGCTAGCTTGTGGTAGATGTCAGTCATGTCACTGGATTAAACATGGTAATCATCCCGATATAAAGCGTATAAGACCAGATTCGCATGCACTATCAGAGTATGAAGAAGGTTATCCAGTTGATGACTCTACACTTGGTGGTGCTAAGTCTATATCTAATGAGATCAGGGTTGATCAACTCCGTAGGCTTGAGTCTTGGTTTAATACAGCCACTCATAAGGGTGGATACCGAGTAGCAGTGTTATATCCAGCTCAAAATCTTAATATTATTTCTGCTAATGCTTTATTAAAAATTCTAGAAGAACCACCAACAAGCACATTGTTTTTTCTGGTTGCTGATGCTGTGGATATGTTACTTCCAACAATAGTTTCCAGATGCAGACGTATGCCTCTGCCGGTTCCTGATACAGATGTAGGCATACAATGGCTTAAAGAAAATAATATTAAAAAACCTGAATTATGGTTGTCAGCTACCAGTATGGCACCAGTTAAAGCTTTAAAATTGGCATTGGAAGCTAGCCAACCTTACCCAGATTGGCTGCCAAAATTGTTAAAACTTGTTGTTATATCAGACACAAACCCAGATGTTTCCGGACTTATCAGTGAAATTGAAAAAGATAAGGGAACTATTTGTATAGAAATTATCCAACGTGCTCTTATAGATACATTGCTATTAAAAAATGGTTTACCCGCACGCTATTACCCAGATCTCGAAGTGCTGCACGACTTAATGAATCGTGTAAGCAGCAAATCAGTGTCTAACACCCTCAAGTGGATAGGTAAACAAAAACTAATTGCTAACCATCCTGTGAACTACTCTCTATTGTTACACAGCATGCTACAAAGGTTAATCCTTACATTAAGGAGCTAATAAGGTCTAATTATGTTCATTGACTCACACTGTCACATAGACTTTCCAGAACTATCAGACAAAACAGAACAGATACTGTCTGATATGAAAACGAATAAAGTTGACGCGGCTTTAGTAGTCAGCGTGAACCTTAGTCTATGGCCTGGTCTTTTAAAACTTGTAGAGCAGCACAATAACTTATTTGCATCCGTTGGTGAACACCCAGGTTATGAAGATAGCGTCAACCCAACTCCAGAGGAGCTATTAAAACTGGCCAACAGTTCTGATAAAGTAATTGCCATTGGCGAGACAGGTTTAGACTATTTTCGCCTTAAAGAACCTTTAGATTGGCAACGAGAGCGTTTTCGTCAACATATACATGCTAGCAAAGAAAGTGGTTTGCCTCTTATTATCCATACTAGGGCCGCCCGAGAAGACACTATAAAAATAATGAAAGAGGAGGGTGCTAATAGTGCCGGTGGAGTTATGCACT
>JAJYRX010000026.1 GCA_021793875.1 Pseudomonadota bacterium | reverse complement strand
CGATCTGGCCTATTAATAAAATTTGGAGGTGCTGACCTTGGCTGGCGACTTACCTTTCTTGTTAATGTCCCTATTGGAATACTAACCTTGGCACTAGGATACATGTGGTTCCCGCGACCTCTTATACATAAGCCAAGAGCAACAAACAATAGTAAAAAATCAACTGGTCTAAGCTCACTAGACCCAATAGGTTCTGTGTTGCTTGCAATTGCAGTGCTTGCAGTTCTATTTCCCTTTGTTGAGTCGGAACAAAACCCATATATGTGGATATTATTACCAATAAGCATTTTTCTGCTGTACATGTGGGTGCACTGGGAAAGGTTTTACGCCAAGCTTGGTTATAGCCCTATGGTTAATCTAAATATATTTTCTACCAAAAGTTATAGTAACGGCATAATTATCATGTCGCTATACTTTCTTGGCATGACCAGCATATGGGTGCTTGTGGCCTTATATGTTCAATATGGAGCCGGATTATCAGCATTTGCTACTAGTCTTGTTGGTATACCGTCTGCTCTTTTATCGGCATATGCAGCAGACTGGTCTGGTCGTAGGGTTATGGACTACGGTAGAAAAATAGTAATTGCAGGACTTGGCATGGCAATGCTTGGCCTTTTACTAAGCATAGTATTTATATTCACACATGAATATTTCGGCACAAGTATATGGTGGTTACTACTATCCTTGGGCATATTGGGTATTGGACAGGGTTCAGTAATAAGCCCAAATCAGGCGTTAACACTAGCAGATGTACCTATTGAATATGCAGGCAGCTCTGGTGCCATTATGCAAACAGGGCAACGAATTGGCAGCTCTATTGGCATCGCCATGATTACGGCACTAGTGTTTGCAGTTTTATCTTCATATAACTGGTCAACTGCTATTGCTGTTGGATTTGCCGTAATAATTCTAGTTATGATGCTGGCCCTTGCAGTGGCTGTTAAAGACCTAAATGATCGCAAAGCAAACAAAAAATAATATCAGACCTGTTTTAACCTTGATGATCTTTGAGTCCATAACATTGCCAAAACAATAACAACTATGGGAAACATTGCTATGTTTATTGCGCTCCAACCCAATGTACTAAGTAACTTACCAGAGCTGAAAGATGCTATAGCCACTGTGCCAAACACTAGGAAATCTGTAAGAGCTTGAGTTTTGGAGCGTTCTGAGTCTTCATAGCAATCGGTAACCATGGCCGTTGCACCTACAAACCCGAAGTTCCATCCAACACCGAGTAAAATAAGAGATAGATAGAAATGGAATACACTTGTTCCACTTAAAGCTGCTACCGCGGAACTTGCAATAATAATAAGACCTAGTGCTGTTATATTTACTTTACCAAACCGTTGTATGAGTCGACCTGTGAAAAAACTTGGTGCAAACATGGACAGCACATGCCATTGAATACCTACCGCTGCCGTGTCTATGCCATAGCCCATAGATACCATTGCCATGGGTGCTGCAGTCATAATAAAACTCATAAGACCAAAAGACACCACACTAGCAACGGCTGACACTATATAAGAAGGTTGCAAAGCAATTTGCGTTAGGTCTCTGCCCCGCTCAGAAAATTGCACCTTGGTAGATTTTGGCATACGCAATAGCATAATTACTGGTAAAGCAAATAATGCAAGCGCAGCCTGACTGAAAAAACTGCCTGCAAAGGGAGTGTCAGGTATAGCATTACGTGTCCAAATAACCACTTGGGGACCTATAACTGCAGCCATTAGGCCACCCACCATTATTAATGAAATGGCACGCGGTTTTATACTAGGCTCGACTGCATCAGCAGCGGCAAACCTGTAGCTCTGTACACATGCACCATAAAACCCTGCCAATGAGGTACCTATACAAAAATCAATAAAGCTGGAGTTAAGTATTCCCCACGCCGCCCACAAACCAGAAAAAACCCCTGCGCAAGCGCCTACAATATATGCTACCCGCCGACCCATTATTTGCATGATAAAAGCCGCAGGAATTGTAGACAGGGCCACGCCCAGCTGATACAAGCTTACAGGCAGTGTTGATAAAGAGCTATCGGATGAAAGTTGCTCTCCGACCAGACCACCTAGAGAAATTATAATTGGTGGCGAAGCGCCTCCTAGCGCTTGAGCCGCAACTAGGAGCCAAACATTGAAATTTATGCCAACGTTAGATTTATTTGAAACTGTCACTTTTTAGATAGCTGCAAAATAACGAATGGCTATATTAACATAAGCCCTAGTAATAAAAGCAAAGCGCCATCGTTAGAAGACGGCGCATACTGACATATAAGGTATTAGGTTTCTATTGTGATGCTGCAACCATATATTCAACAGCAGCTTTTAAAGCTTCATCGTCTACATTGCTAGCACCTCTAGGTGGCATTGCTCCCTTACCATTTATGGCTATTTCCATCATTGAATCCATACCTTTCTCTATTAACGGTTTCCATGCGAGCTTGTCCCCCAACTTGGGTGCGTTTGCCACACCTGTGCTATGACATGCTACACATGCAGAGTTATAAACTTTCTCACCGTCCAAATGAGCAAGCTCATCATTCTTCTTTTTAGTTGAGGCATGATTCTCCTTAGCCTTCACACTCTTGGGAATAGCCTGAGCCTCACGCTCTTTAAGAAAGGCCTTCGTTTCCTCACTTAGAGGCATAGGGGCGTTTATTTGCTTCATAAGATCATTATCCCAATCCCCTTCTACTACGAAATGACCTGACGCTCCTAACTCGAAAGCCTCTATGAGGTTATGGTTTACGTATGCATATACCCCAGGCTGTTTGAAGGTATATAAAGCAGCGCCTGCGGAACCACCTCTAATAAACCATGTTTCAAGGTTTTTCTCTGGCGGGTTATCAAACTTTCCTGTTTCCCAGACCCAGTCGCCATGACCTCCTATAAGGTGAGGACGTGTATCACGGTTAGCCTGCGAGTGAATCATTAGGACGGTCTCGCCTACCTTTGCTTTCATTGCCCCGTCACCGGTAAGAGCACCAACGGCCCCGTTGAATACAACATGTGTAGGCGTCAATGTTCGCATGACCTCTACAGTATCAGCATAGCTTTCTGCGAGAGTATCATACTCTTTATAATTACCATTCTCGTCTTTTGGTATGTACAGATCAAACTCCCCTATAGTGTAAGCTCTGTCATACTTTAGGGGGTTGCCCTGCGCATCTTTAAGACCGTCGCGTGGTAGCACCATAATGGTACCACTCATACCAGCAACAACATGCCATGGAACCATACCCTCAGGCGCACAATGGTAGACAAATGTTCCAGCCCTGTCAGCTTTAAATCTGAACGTAGCCTCCTCACCAGGATTTACAGTCGATAGTTTTGCTCCACCCAGGGCACCTGTTGCCGAATGCAGATCTATATTATGTGGCATTGCGTTAGTGGCGGGGTTTACCAATGTAATTTCGACGTAATCGCCTTCGTGAACAACCATAGTTGGACCAGGCATAGAGTTGTTAAACATCATGGCTTGCATGGTGGTGCCCTGTTCGTCTATAACAACCTTACGTTCATCTACGGTTAGACGGAACTGAACTACTTTAGGATCAGACTTGGCAACTTGCTCATGCTCGTGTACAAACGGCGGAGCAACCAGCTCCACTTGTACTCTTTCTAATCCCTCAGTAGTCTCTGCAAAAGATGGACCGGCAGAAAACATAGCTGCGATGGTTGCGGCTAAAATAACAGGGCGTAACGTTCTCATAACTAACCTCTTCTAATAAGTTTGTCATAATGTCTGACACCTCTATTAGAATCTGTAAGCACGCTTCCTTCTTTGTTGTAGCGCAAACAAAAAGTCAAAATTGTACGGGTATACCCTATATTATTTTTTAATTTATATGAGGCAAATATAAATGACAGCTTCTCAGGTCAGCTTAGCCTTGATACAACAACACACACTATTTCAAGATGTTCCTATAGAAGCATTACGACAAATACTAGAAAATGGACAAGTAATTAGGCTATCCGAGGGAGATACCGTATTTCGTCAAGGAGACACCGCATCTCGTTTCTATGTTTTACTACAAGGCAATCTTAAAATTGCTCAGACCACACCTTCTGGTGAGCAAGTAACGGTAAGACATGTAAACCCAGGAGAAATATTTGGCATAGCCAGAGCAATGCAACGCACAACATTCCCTGCTACAAGCATAGTAATGCGCGAAAGCTTGATTCTTTCATGGCCTAACAACTATTGGGATACCTTATTAAAACTAAACCCAAGGTTTGCTCAAAGCACTTTCGAAACAGTCGGTCAAAGACTTCAGGATGCGCACTCACGAATACGAGAACTTAGCACCGATGAGGTTGAACAACGAGTTGCCAAGGCATTATTGCGGATGGTGAAGGACTCTGGTGTTAACACCACAGATGGAATAGAGATTGGTTATCCAGTGACAAGGCAAGACATAGCAGAACTTACAGGTACAACATTACACACTGTTAGTAGGCTGCTAAGCAACTGGAAAACAAAAGGTCTTGTTATTAGTGGTCGCAGACGAATAACAATTACATCTATTGATGGTTTGCAGGCATTAATCAATGACCCTGACCAACCTAATACCTAAATTACTAGGTGGAACTCCTACCGAACAAGCACCACTCTTTGCGTCCCTTATGAAGTCTGGTATATAACTTGTATGTGCACCAGCAACTACCCTAACTCCACAGTTTTCTGTACGTGATACTTCAAAACCAGAACTATCCAAGTGTGCTCTAGTATGGCAAGTATTTGTCCAATCCCATACATTGAACGCCATATTTATAAAGCCAAACTCGTTAGTATCAGCATTGTCATATTTAATCAGATCTTTAATAACTTTTAGTTTTCTTTGGGCTTCTAATTTATATTCGGCAAGCCAAGCTTCAGCAGGGTTAGATTTATTAAAAGCCTGTATAAGAAGGTCTTCCGTATAAGCTGATCCGGCTGCATAAACCCATTCTTCAAATGTTGGTAGCCTATGTTCTATACCTGTTTTATTAGATATCCATTTGGCATAGTCAGTTGCATCTATCCAACTCACCCCAACAACCGGCAGATCAGAAGATACGGAGTTTCTATTTGCTTTGTCGAGTTGCCTGCAACCGCCATCCGATACGCAGCTTGCATACTCAGACTGACTAACCTGTTTTGCAGAAATGACAACAGGCTTACTGAACACGTATGAACTATGTTCCGGAGACACTGGAAAACCATTACTTAAATGCTCGCCCGCAGGATAGTAGTTTATGGTGGTAGCGGGCAGTTCTATGTAAAGATCTGTAGCATCAACTACTTTCGATTCAGTATTACTAACATTGCACGCAGAAAGAAATGAGGCACTAACTATAACCGTAATAACAGCCTGAATATAGCTAACTACATAACGTTTTTCTAACATTGCTCAACTCCGGGTTACTACCTACATTGAACAATGTTTAATAGCCTGCTTCTTTGTGCTAGAACAAACTAGTAATATTAACTTACAGGTGCCGACACCTTTATACCTTTGTCTTTAAATACTTGTATAAGCTTAGCAGCAAATTCTGCCGCCTGAGGCTGATCTCCATGTAAGCAAATAGTGTCAGCTTTTACACTTACCTTACTACCATCTAGAGCAGTAACTACTCCCCTATCTATCATGCTTAAAGCCTGATTTATAGATGTTTCTATGTCAGTTATTAGTGCTCTTGGGTGGGAACGAGCTGTAAGCTGGCCATTTGATTGATAGGTTCGGTCTGCGAATACTTCGTGCGCTACCTTAAGGCCGCTGCTTTCACCCACCTTAGCAAGCGTACTACCTGATAATGCGAACAAAACTAAATCTGCATTAATATCTTTAACCGCAGTACATATTGCTTTTGCAAAGTTTTGATCAGATGAGGCCATGTTGTAAAGCGCGCCATGCGGTTTTACATGACACACTTTAGCGTTTTGACTTTGGGCGACTGCCATAAGAGCGCCAACTTGCACGATTATAATATCGTAGATTTCCTGTGGCGATAACGTCATATGTCGTCGCCCGAACCCTTGTAGGTCGGGCAGCCCTGGATGAGCACCTATTGCAACCCCATGCATAATCGCCTGTTGCACGGTTTGACGCATTACTGATGGATCACCGGCGTGAAAGCCACATGCAATATTTGCTGAGGAAATAAAGGGCAAGACGGCTAAATCATTGCCCATTACCCATGGGCCAAAACTCTCGCCCATGTCACAGTTAATATCTACATGCAGTGTCACTGACTCTCCAAGAAGCTTTTAAGCTTATCAGCCCTGCTTGGATGGCGCAGTTTGCGCAAAGCTTTCGCTTCTATTTGACGTATTCTTTCACGGGTTACATCAAACTGTTTACCAACCTCTTCCAATGTTTGGTCGGTACTCATCTCAATACCAAAACGCATGCGTAGCACCTTAGCTTCCCTAGGTGTAAGGGAGTCTAAGACTTCCTTAACAACATCGCGCATAGACCCGTGAAGTGCAAAATCGGAAGGAGATACTGTACCTGTATCCTCAATGAAGTCGCCCAAGTGAGAGTCGTCGTCATCCCCAATAGGGGTCTCCATGGAAATAGGCTCTTTTGCTATTTTCAGGATTTTTCTTACCTTGTCTTCGGGCATATCCATTTTCACCGCCAACGTGGCTGGATCAGGCTCTGCACCAGTTTCCTGCAGGATTTGACGATTTATACGGTTCATTTTGTTGATTGTTTCTATCATATGAACCGGTATACGGATTGTACGCGCCTGGTCAGCGATAGATCTGGTTATAGCCTGACGTATCCACCAGGTAGCATAGGTAGAGAACTTATACCCACGTCTATACTCAAACTTATCTACAGCTTTCATTAATCCAATATTACCTTCCTGGATTAAATCAAGGAACTGCAGGCCTCGGTTTGTATATTTTTTAGCAATTGAAATAACAAGCCTTAAGTTAGCCTCAGTCATTTCACGCTTGGCTTTACGTGCCCTAGCCTCACCGGTTGCCATACGTTTATTAACAGCTTTCAGATCTTTCAAGGGCAGTATTACACGTCTTTGTAAGTCAATAAACTGCTGCTGTATTTCCTGTATATCAGGTATATAACGTTCTAACGTTTCCGCATATGGTGCACCAGATTCTACTTCTTTAACAGCCCACTCAAGATTAGTTTCATTACCAGGGAACTGTTTTATGAAGTGACTACGAGGCATACCAGCGCGATCTACACATACCCTTAACGCGGCACGCTCCAAACGCCTCACCTCAGCAACCTGCTCGCGCATACTATCTGCTAGCTTTTCTACCATTTTGGCAGTAAATCGTATGCCCATAAGCTCATTTAAAATGATTTCTTTGGCTTTAACGTAATCAGGAGCTTTGTATCCTTCGGTCTCGAAAGCTACACGCATTTTTTCGAACGAATCGGATATTATGTCGAACTTCTTGAGCGCTTTAGTGCGCAGATGCTCAATTTGGCGACTAGTCATGGCACCAGCAGGTCCATCGTCCTCTTCGTCGTCTAGAGAAACTCCTGCACCAGCGTAATCTTCACCTTCTTCGTCAACTAGCCCGTCTACAACTTCATTTATTTCCATATCTCCGGCACGTACTCTGTCAATATGCTGAAGAATTTCATGAACTGTAGTTGGGCATGCCGAGATGGCCATAACCATATGCTTTAGGCCATCTTCTATACGCTTGGCAATTTCTATTTCACCTTCGCGTGTTAGTAGCTCTACAGTGCCCATTTCACGCATGTACATGCGCACTGGATCTGTTGTACGACCAAAATCTGAATCTACAGTAGTAAGGGCAGCGTCTGCCTCGTCATCTACATCATCATCACTACTTACCAAGGCGGGGTTATCACTCATTAGCAATGTTTCAGCATCGGGCGCCTGATCGTATACAGCTATACCCATATCGCTAAACGTGCTGATTATCCCATCAATGGCTTCCGCGTCTGTAAGATCGTCGGATAATTGGTCGTTAATTTCACCGTAGGTAAGATAACCACGATCTTTACCCATACGTATAAGAACTTTCAGGCGATTACGCCTCGCTTCCTGCTCTTCGGGAGTTAGGTGCTTACGTGATGACGCTTCTTTTTCAGCGCGTGCTCGCTTAGCACCTTTTTTTGGCAAAGGCTTAAGATCAGGGATGTACTCATCACTTTCTTCCACATCGTCAAAGGTGATCTCGGCACTACGGCGCCCTCTTCCCCTGCCTGCAGCTTTCTTAGCCGCAGCTTTCTTAGCAGCCTTCTTAGCTGCTTTTTTAACTGCAGAAGTTTTAGATGTTGCTTTTTTAGCTGCCTTTTTGGCTGCTGCTTTTTTAGTTGCCTTTTTGGCTGTTGTTTTTTTAGCTGCCTTTTTGGCTACTGCTTTTTTAGCAGCTTTCTTTTCTACTACTTCTTCGGTTGATTCAACAACATTAGTGTCAAGGTTATCAGCCACCGCCTTTTTCGCCGCTACCTTTTTTGCTACAGCTTTTTTTGCTGCTACTTTTTTTACTGTTGCAGATTTAGTGGCAGTTTTTTTAACAGCTGTTTTCTTACTTGCTACAGTGGTTTTACCAGAGTCTTGGGTCATATTAACGTTCCGTAGTCACAACAAATGTGCAGAGTTGTTAACAGGTGGGAAACCACCTATTTTACTGTTTTTCACGTGAACCGGCATTATTTAACAACATGAGCTGCCGGTTTAGCTCTTGATAGCGCTTTTTGGACGCATCATCGAGAAGACCTGTTTTTATCAATGCCGACTGTTCGGCTCTAATGGCATCAGTTTCTATGCGCACCAAGGCGTCACGCCATTCTAAATCAGGATCAGGCAAGTCTTCTACTAAAAGATCAGTAGCAAGCGAAGCAATAAGTACCGAAAGATCGGAATCTGGCTCGGAAGCTTCCAGAAGCGCACCTGTATGATGAGCTCCGCTTGAATTTATTAGTGTAACTAATTCCCTTACAAGTATCAGCTGGGGATGATTCTCAAGAATTTCAAGCTCCATGGAGCCAATACCTTTGACCAACTTAGGATGAGCTAAAAGCAGCCTAACGAGTCGCCGTGCAATTGGAGTTACGGACCTTAACTGCTTTTGACGCCTGGAACCTGATGCTCTCGCTATGGGCTGCCTACTTTTAGGCTGATCAGGTATGGCAATAGTTTGCTGTTTAACAGCTACTCTGTCAAATTTATCGGAACCCACTTGTGGCATTTTGTCAGCTGCAGTAATAAGCATACTTTTTAGCTCATCGTGCGTTAGGCGGACAGTACGCGCAAACTCTTGTTCAATTTGCAACTTGATACTAGATTCAGGAATTTGATTTAACAGAGGTATAGCTTCATTTGTACATGAAGCTCTACCCTCTGGTTCGGTTAGTTCATGCTTACCGGATAAGTGATCAAGCATGAAACCAGATAACGGCATGGAACTATCTATGAGATCACGAAAAGCATTTATGCCATATCTATGTATATAAGAATCAGGATCATCACCATCATCTAGAAATAGGAACCTAAATGCAGTTTCATCTCTTAATAGGGGCAAGGATGTTTCAAGCGCTCTCCAAGCTGCTTTTCGACCAGCGTTATCACCGTCGAAACAGAATATTATGCGATCACTGGCTCGAATTAGTTTCTCTATGTGAGCCGGAGTTGTAGCCGTTCCAAGAGTTGCCACGGCGTTACCAAGACCATGCTGCGCTAACGCAACAACATCCATATAGCCTTCTACCACAAGGACGCAACGCTCATCTCTAATAGCCTTACGAGCCTCCCACAACCCATATAGCTCTCGTCCTTTAGAAAAGACTGGGGTCTCGGGTGAATTAAGATACTTTGGTTCCCCATCATTTATGAGACGGCCACCAAAACCTACTATATTTCCACGATTATTCCTTATGGGAAACATAATACGATTGCGGAATCTATCGTATCTAGTCCCATCTTCTGCTTCAATTACAAGACCAGTTTCAATGGCAACTGTAGATTCATAGTCAGGAAGTATTGCAGATAAAGATCGTCTGCCAGAACCAGACCAACCCAAGCCAAACCGTGCAGCAGTTATTCCAGTTAGCCCACGGCTCTTTAAATACTCAATTGCAGGCTTGTGAAGCTTTAATTGTTCTATGTAAAACTGCTGAGCGGCATTTAAGGAAGACTGATGTCTAGACCTCTCCGCACGGGCCCGTTTTTCTTGTTCTCTTTGTTTGGCAGTTAAAGGCCTTTCCGGCACCTGCATGCCAGCTTCAGAAGCAAGAGAACGTACTGCATCAGGGAAACTGGCACCAGTATGATTCATTAGGAAAGTTATGGCGCTACCATGAGCGCCGCAGCCAAAACAGTGGTAAAACTGCTTGGCAGGACTTACCGTAAATGATGGTGTTTTTTCATTATGAAAGGGGCAAAGCCCTAACAGATTAGCCCCGCCCTTACGTAACTGCACATAACGCCCTACCACATCTTCGATAGATGTACGGGCGAGTAGATCCTGAATAAAGGATTCTGGTATCAATTAGTACAAACGGGGAGGTAACTGCTGGCTACGCAAACGCTTATAGTGACGCTTCACAGCAGCTGCATGTTTACGCTTGCGCTCAGCTGTTGGCTTCTCGTAGAACTCGCGTGAACGCAGTTCAGTTAGTAAACCGGTTTTTTCAACGGTGCGTTTAAAGCGACGAAGCGCAGCTTCAAACGGCTCGTTTTCTTTTATACGAACTATAGGCATGTACTAAAAGCTTTAAAAAATATTAAGTTAAAAAATTTGTTAGCCAACCATTATAACACTAGTATCCAAGTAAAAGGCAAGCTTAAACTAAGATGGCTTACCTTTACGCATCCAAGCTTCTAATTGATGAGGCCTTAGACTATCGTAATCTTCAAATGGTTGGTGAATCCATGGGTTGGTTGGTAGCTTCTGCACGTAATAATCGGGAGTGGCCTTAGAGTGACCTTTCCACCATATTACCCCGGTACGAAGCTCAGTGATACCCGGGAACTGCTTCATTAGGTGCTCTCTGACCTTTATGAAGGTATTACCGGTATCGACCATATCGTCAATCATTAAAACAGGGCCTTCCAATGTACCCTTGGTTATTGTTATGAACTGAGCAATATCTAGTACACCTTGCTGTGTACCTGCTGCTTCACGGTAACTACTTGTGGCTAAAACGCCAAGAGGTACGTCATATATGCGGGATAGAATATCTCCTACTCTGACCCCACCTCGAGCCAAGCAAACTATTTTTTCAAACTTCCAACCTGACTCATAAACCTGCAAAGCGAGTTGCTCTATAAGACCGTGGTATTGATCCCAGCTTACCCAGAGATCTTTATCGGTGCTTGGTGGAATGTTACCCATTGCAGAAACTCCACCTAGCCCAATGGATGCTGCAAAACTATAGTTTCCAATCGGTCAGGACCTGTTGAAACCATGTCTATAGGGATTTCGCATAGCTCAGATATACGCTCAAGGTAGCGACGAGCATTAACCGGAAGCTTATCGTATTCGGTAACACCTACGGTTGACTCAGCCCAACCTGCCATTTCTTCCAGAACTGGCTCAGCTTCAGCAGCGGCTTGTGCACCGTATGGTAGTACGTCTAAAAATTTTCCTTTATAGCGGTAACCCACCCCTATCTTAATTTTTTCTAGCCCATCAAGAACATCTAGTTTAGTAACACACAATCCGGTTACGCCGTTTATAGACACCGAACGCTTTAAAGCCGCTGCATCGAACCAGCCACAACGGCGGGGCCTACCTGTTACTGAACCAAATTCTTTGCCCACAGATCGGAA
>JAJYRX010000025.1 GCA_021793875.1 Pseudomonadota bacterium | reverse complement strand
GTATCGCAATGGTCTGGCACGGGCATTACGTAACCGCCTTATAGTCGTTTTTGTTGGCGTTGTAGTTGCTGCCTGTAGCGGTGTTTTATTCTCTGTGGTGAAGAGTGAGCTTGCTCCAGTTGAAGATAGAGGCGTTATTTTTGGGGTTATAAGCGGCCCGGAAGGTTCAACAATTGACTACACCCTTGAAACAGTTAAAAAAGTAGAAGGGTTTTATGCCGATGTGCCCGAGTCACTTAGCTATCAAGCAGTAATTGGCTGGCCTACTGTTACAGATTCATTTGCCATATTAAGGCTTAAACCATGGAATGAGCGAGTACGGTCACAGCAAGAAATCGCTGAGTCATTGCAGCCTTTATTTTCTGATTTGCCGGCTGCAAGAGCATTTCCTACCAACCCCCCCTCTCTGGGACAGCGAGCTACATCTAAGCCCGTAGAGTTTGTAATTATGAGTCAGGCTACCTACCCAGAAATCGCATCTTTAGTAAATGGTTTTCTTGAAAAGTTAAAAGATTATCCAGGGCTGATAAATGTAGACACAGATTTGCGCCTTAATACTCCCGAGCTCAGGGTAGAAGTTAATCGCGATAAACTAGCCGACGTAGGGATAGATGTAGATATCATGGGAAGGACGCTTGAAACCATGCTTGGTGGACGTCAGGTTACACGCTATCAAGACACCGGTGAGCAATACGATGTCATTGTTCAGGTTGACAAGCCAGATCGTGCAACCCCCGACGATATAAGAGACATATACCTTCGTGCTGCGAATGGTTCTATGGTTCAGATGTCGAATTTTCTTACAGTGCACGAAAGCGTATCGCCACAGTCTCTAAATCACTTTAACCGGTTAAGAGCAGTAAAAATACAAGCATCTGTTGCGCCTGGTTATGGGCTTGGTGAAGTACTGGATTACATGAACCAGGTTGCCCTAGATACTTTGCCTCCAACGGTACAGACAGACTTAGATGGTCAGTCGCGAGAGTATAGGGATTCGTCCGGCAGTATATATTTGGTATTTCTTATGGCGTTGGCGTTTATATATTTAGTATTGTCAGCCCAGTTTGAAAGTTGGCGCAACCCATTAGTTATTATGCTTTCAGTTCCTTTGTCTATGACTGGTGCTTTGTTAGCCTTATGGCTTTCTGGCGGTACTCTGTCTATTTATAGTCAAATAGGTCTTATTACACTTATAGGTCTTATTACCAAACACGGAATTCTTATAGTGGAGTTCTCTAACCAATTGCGTGAGCAGGGCAAAGAGTTGTTTGAGGCCGTGACAGAAGCTAGTGTAATGCGCTTAAGGCCAATAATGATGACTACTGGTGCAATGGTGTTAGGGGTGTTGCCACTAGCTTACGCTAGTGGGGCCGGCGCCGAGTCGCGTCAACAAATAGGTTGGGTTCTAGTAGGAGGCCTTACATTAGGAACTGTATTAACACTGTTTGTAGTGCCAGTAGCTTATACACTTATTGCTGGAAAAACTCGTAAGAAGGCAACATAGATATGCGTCAGGTTGTATTAGATACTGAAACTACTGGCCTTGATCCTTCTCAAGGCCATAAGCTTGTAGAGGTAGCTGGTGTAGAAATAATTAATCGTCAGCTAACAGGTAAACACCTTCATTTATATGTTAACCCTGGTCGTGATAGTGATCCGGAAGCTCTACAAGTACATGGATTAACTACAGAGTTTTTATCTGATTACCCCCCTTTTGAGGAAGTGGCCAATCAGCTTGCAGAGTTTGTTTCTGGTGCGGAAGTGATAATACACAATGCACCCTTTGACCTAGGCTTTTTGAACTACGAGCTCAAAGCTGCCGGCATGGCTGAGTTTGAGAGTTACTGCGCGTCTGTTATTGATTCACTTACATTTGCCCGTGAACTGCATCCCGGACGTCGTAACTCACTAGACGCTTTATGCGAGCGATATGGAATATCTAACGCACACAGAGTGTTGCACGGAGCCCTGCTAGACTCAGAGCTTTTGGCCGATGTATGGCTAGCTATGACACGTGGCCAAGACGCTTTAATGCTGGATTCAAGTAGTAGGGGCACAGAATCTACGGGTATTAAGTTAGGTGATATGGATGTATCCAAGCTCCCTGTTATTAGGGCTACCCCCGAGGAACAGGCAAAGCACGATGCATATATGCAAGAGATTAAAGGGTCCGCATAGCTGCCCTTGCAGCCGCTAGATCCCAAGCAGCACAGCCTACGGTTTTATACATAATAGCTTTGTTGGTATCAGCCTTATGCTGTACTGCATTTGCAATGCTTTTTACATTATTCCAATTAATATTCGCCTGTATTAAGTCCCCAGCTTCCTGACGTGCGCCGGCTGGCTCATCAACGTATACGGTACTTTCAGCAATTGTGTTTGCAGATATCTCGGCCATATTAGGACGAAATGCCCCTACAGCAACTACTAAACGAGATGCTCTAGCAGGTTGTGTATATACAGGTGTATGGCTTGAAGTTACTGTAATTACAACATCGCTGCTATCAGGTATAGAGCTTTTAGTACTTAGCTGAATGTCTAAATGTTTTTGTTTCTGAATAAAAGCTTGGGCCTTATCAGGGTTACGACCGCAAACTGTTACTTTTATACCAGGATAAAGGCTGGCTACGGCTTGAACATGACCAATAGCCTGCTGACCATACCCAATTATTGTTACGTGTTGTGGGCTATTGTTCAGGAACAGGTCTAATCCGACCATAGAGACTGCAGCCGTGCGTCTAGTGGTTACTGTTTGGCCGTGTAATATGCATAACTCTTTACCGGTAGCGCCATCGAATGCGCTGACCACTCCATGAATTACGGGAAGCCCCAACTCACTATTGTTAGGAACAACGTTTACTAGTTTATGAATTCCTATGTCTTGGGCTGTGGCAGGCATAGATAGCATTAGGCCACCCTCAGGAAATTCCACGGCTTGTCGTTCTGGAGCTTTTATACGACCCTCTTGAAGTTCTACGCTGGCCATTTTTATTTCACGCACCATGGCTGCAAAGTCTAGTCTTCTGGCTGTTTCTTCAGCATCAAATACTGGGATATTGTTACTGCTCATGGGTTACCTCTTGTTTGTAGTAGTTAGCTTACGTCTACCTTAGTGCTTATCCACAGTACTCTGGCATCTTCAGCTCCGTGGTTTATAACTCTGTGTTTCATGCGGCTGTCAATATAGAAGCTGTCACCAGCTTCTAGAATCTCAGGCTCATAATATTCTGTGTGTAGCTGTATAGAGCCTGATAAGACATATACGAACTCTTCACCATCGTGTTGACTCCATCCTTCATCGTTATCTATTTCATGTTTTTTTATGCGAGTTACAAATGGCATCATCTTTTTATGCGATAACTGAGCGCATACTATGCGGTGCTCGTACAGTGGTGTGTCGTGAAGTTTGCCCTGATCGCTTCGGCTTATAGCTCTGCGCCCTGACCCCATGTGATCTTGGGATGATGCAAATAGTTCGGCGACGTCAACATCGAGGCCACTAGCAAGACGTAGCAATACGTCGTAGGTGGGAGACATAAGGCTATTTTCTATTTTGGAGAGTGTGGATGCAGCCACGCCACTAGCCCGGCTGGTTTGATCTAGTGTCCACCCACGTCTACGGCGCAGGCTTCTTAGGCGCTCAGCCAGTTCAGATTCGGTGGTTACAATTTCATTATCGTGCACTTCGTATTCCGTTTTACCAGTTTCAGCTAGCATGTACTAATTAGGCTTTACGCTGCCCTAAATATGCATCCCTCACCTCAGGGTTTGCTAATAGTTCAGAACCACTGCCAGTTAGCTCTATACGCCCGTTAACTAACACATAACCCCTGTCAGCCAGGCTTAGGGCATGGTGAGCATTTTGCTCAACAAGAAAAATTGTTTTTCCTAGTTTAGTGATATCTTTCAAAATATCGAATATTTGACGCACAACCAGTGGTGCCAGACCAAGACTGGGCTCATCCAGCAAAATGGTTTCTGGTCTGGACATAAGTGCGCGCGCTATGGCAAGCATTTGTTGTTCGCCCCCTGATAAAGTGCCTGCTCGCTGATTACGGCGTTCTTTAAGTCGGGGGAACAAGTTAAACATGTCTAGCTTGTCTGTGTCTACGTAATCCATTCCTATTGGTAAGCTCCCAATAACTATATTTTCCTCTACGGTCATGTTAGGAAATATACGTCGACCCTCCGGTACCTGTGCTATTCCGTAACCTGCAATATTATGAGGCTCTATGGTAGTTAAGTTGATGCCGTTATATATTATTTGTCCGGAGCTGGCTTTGGGATCGCCAAATATGGTCATTAATAATGTGCTTTTGCCAGCGCCGTTTGCCCCTATAAGTGTGACTATTTCACCTTTATTTATATATAGACTGACTTCTCTTAATGCTTGAATTGCACCGTAGTGGGCACTTACGCTTTTTAGTTCTAGCAATGGCTTGCTCATGATTCTTCCTCAGTTCCCAGATAGGCCGCTATAACCTCGGGTGAATTACGTACTGTTTCAGCATCACCAGCTGCAATTACCTGGCCGTAATCTAGCACAACAATGTGATCAGATATTTCCATGACAAGCCCCATGTCGTGCTCTATAAGCAGGACGGTAACTTTATGATCACTACGTAAGGACTGTATAAGTTCAGAAAGCTGCTCGGTTTCGCGTGGATTGAGACCCGCTGCGGGTTCGTCAAGGCATATCAGTTCTGGTGATATGCACATAGCGCGAGCTATTTCCAAGCGCCTTTGTCGCCCGTATGCAAGCTCCCCCGCAAGTCTGTTAGCGTACTGTTCTAACTCCATTATTTGTAGCCACTTATAAGCAGTATCTAAAGCCTGTTCCTCGTGCTGCAAAAAAGTATTACTGGCCATCATTCCACGCAATAGGTTGCTGTCAACTTTCAGATGTTGGGCAACCATAAGGTTTTCCAGAACTGTCATGTCGGAAAACAAGCGTATGTTTTGAAATGTACGTGCTACACCTGCGCGGGCGACTAGATAAGATCCACCTGTGAAAGGTCTTCGTAACAAAGCCCCTACTTCTGAAATACCACTGCTAGTGTTTATATATATTTTTCCTGAGCTAACTCGGTAAAACCCAGTTATACAGTTAAAAACGGTTGTTTTGCCGGCTCCGTTTGGGCCGATAAGAGCTGTTATAGAGCCTTTTTGCACATCGAAGCTTATATTGTTATTAGCGACTATACCGCCAAATCTTCGGGTTAAACTCTGAACGCTCAGGATATTATTCGGTCCTATTTGGTTTCCTGTCATTACGTGCCCCTATTAAATACCGGACGACTGGGCCTGATCAATCCGTAGGGTCGCCATATCATCATGGTAATCATGAGTACGCCAAATAATAAAACTCTATATGCTTCAAAATCACGTAGCAATTCTGGCAGCAGTGTTAACGCAAGAGCAGCTATTATGATTCCAAGAATTGAGCCCATACCTCCAAGTACCACTATGGACAGAATTAATACAGATTCAAAAAAGTTAAATGAAGATGGGTTTATAAACCCTTGGTAGGTTGCAAAGAATACACCCGCCACGCCCCCTGTAATAGCACCAAGCATGAATGCCGACAACTTAACATTTACGTGATTTATACCCAATGAGCGGCAAGCAATTTCGTCTTCACGAAGCGCTTCCCACGAGCGTCCTATGGGCATATGCCGTAATCGGGTAAGAAACCGTAACATGAAGGCAACCACTGCAAACAACAATACATATATAAACAGTGCTTTATAGTCGCCGCTGTATGGTAAGCCAAAGAATTCATGAAAAGGTTGTTCACCTTCGCCTGCTCGTCGTGAAAAAACTAAACCAAATACTGTTGGGGCAGGTGCAGGCATGCCGTTTGGACCGCCTGTTAAGTCGACCCAGTTGGTTAAAACCAGACGGATTATTTCCCCAAAGCCCAACGTAACAATGGCAAGATAATCTCCATGCATACGCAATACTGGGAAGCCCAACAATGCCCCTGAGATAGCGGCAAGTATTGGGGCAAGTGCAAGCGCTGTCCAAAAGCCTATATCGAAATATTGTGCTGACAGGGCAAGAAAATACGCGCCTACTGCGTAAAATGCCACATAACCTAGATCGAGTAATCCGGCCATGCCCACAACTATGTTTAGTCCTAAACCTAGTAACACGTATATAAGGGCTAATGTTAGGTTGCTAAGCCATACCTTAGGCAGAAGGCCGGCTTGATTCAAATAAATTGGTAGTATGAAGCCTGCAATAAAAAGCAGTGGAACTATTATGCGCCATACGTTTGGTTCGCCGCGCCGTTTTGGTACGCTAATGCCGTAGCTAAGCCAGACGAACAACAGCATAAGAATAAGGCCAAAAGCTGCACCTTTGTGCATTATTCCTAATAGCCCAAGTACGGCAAGAATAATGCTAACAATAAGTGTAACTATTAGAATGCCATAAGTGCCTTTCTGCGGCTTTGTGTCATTTTTTGACTCAACAGATGGGTGTGTTTTTCCACCTTGCAAAATTTTCTGAATTAACCTGTTTCCAACTTGGGTTTGCACAGAAATTGATACTATTAACCTGCCAATAGCCACAATAAAGCCCAACATTATTCCATTTACAAATACTGGCTGACGCCATGGCAGGAAGTTGAAGTCGTATTGGTTAAGAACCAGGTTGGTTATAGGGCTTAGAACCACCATTGTTAATATACCTGCCACACTAGCATCTTTAAACGCGTGCAGTAGGTTTATATTACCTGTTTGGTGTGTCGAAGTTATTTTAGTATTCATATCACACCTTTTCTACAGCAGGTCGACCGAGCAAACCACTTGGACGGAAGATAAGCACTAGAACTAGTACGCTAAAAGAAAATACGTCTTTGTAGTCGCTACTAACAAACCCTGAAAATAACGATTCAAGCACACCCAACAATAGGCCACCAAGCATGGCTCCTGGAAGGGATCCTATGCCTCCGAGAACGGCGGCACTAAATGCTTTGATTCCTACTATAAAGCCGACAAAAAAGTCGAATGAACCGTAGTTTAGTGTTACTAGTACACCGGCTATTGCTGCCATTACAGAACCAATCACAAATACTAACGAGATAATGCGTGATGTATTAATGCCTAATATTGTGGCCATACGCCTATCTTGTTGGGTGGCGCGAAACTGTCGACCTAGGCTGGTTCCATGTATTAGCCATGTTAGAGCAGCCATTGCAATTACGCTTACTAAAATTATTATTAAGCTCATGTGCCTGACTTGTACAAAGTGCTCCATAGTTCCAAGCCTTAAGCTGCCGGGAATTAGTGTTGGGACACCTTGTACATTAGGGCCCTGTGATATTTGTACGTAATTTTGTAGTACTAATGAAACACCGATTGCTGATATAAGAGGAGCTAAGCGATTTGTTCGACGCAATGGTCTATAAACGCTGCGTTCTATTGTCCAGCCATACATACCTGTAATTATCATAGTTATTATTAAGGTAAATAGCAGGGCGAAAGGTATGGAGTGAATTCCAAAGTAAGTGGCTACAGCAAGTGCAATAGCGCTTATATAGGCACTTACCATGTATACATCGCCGTGCGCGAAGTTAATCATGCCTATAATGCCATAAACCATGGTATACCCAATGGCTATTAGCCCATATATTGCTCCAAGGGTCAGTCCATTAACTAACTGTTGCCCAAGAATATATATATCCATGCTGTGTCCCCGCGCCCTACACCTGATCAGGAGGTGTCCTGACCAGGTGTGTTTCTAATGAGTAAATACTTAAGAGGTATTAGTCTTCTAGTTGAGCGTAACCGCCATTATCATCCCACTGATACATGACGTAATCGGGAGTTTTAAGGTCACCTTTTTCGTCCCACTCTTTGGTACCTAATACTGTATTGACAGCATTGTTTTGTAGCCATTCGGCAAGCTCTACTCCACTAGTGGTATCGGTACCAGCTAATGCTGCTGACACAGCTTGAACACCCGAATAGGCGTATAGTGTGAACCCATCAGATTTTTTACCCTCTGCTGTAAGCTTTGCAACTATGTCTTTACTAGACTCCATTTTGCGTGGGTCTGAGGGGAATGCCATGTAGACACCTGCAGCATACTGATTACCGCCAGCTGCTGTTACAAATGCTGGGTCAACTATTCCGTCTACTGATACATACGGCACTTCTATTCCCTGTTCTCGCACCTGACGAACTAGAGTTCCTGCTTCTGCGTACAGGCCACCAAAAAATACAGCATCTACATTAGCTGCTTTGATTTTAGTTACCAGGGCGTTATAGTCACGCTCACCTCGGGTAACTCCGTCATAAAGCACAGTTTCTACGCCAAGCTTCTCAGCTTCCTCACGAGTAGCATCAGCGACACCACGTCCGTAGGTGTCTTTGTCGTGAATAACTGCTATACGCTTTGCACCAAGTTCTTCAGCAATAAACTTGCCTATAACCGCAGCTTGTTGATCGTCTCGTCCACATATACGAGTGACTGTGGGTAGACCGCGCTCGGTGACCTCTGGGTTAGTTGAGCCGGTAGCCATGGAAAGTATGTCGGCTTCATCGTATATTTCTGAGGCAGGTATGGTGCTTGAAGAGCAGAAGTGGCCAACAACTGCAACAACACCATCTTGATCTACCAGTCGGTTGGCAACAGCCACAGCCTGTTTTGGTTCGCAAGCGTCATCCGCTTGTACAAGCTCAATTTGCTTACCATTAATTCCACCGGCCTCGTTAATTGCCGCTGCGGCTTCTGTAGCGCCAATCCAGAGTTGATCACCGAAGGCCGCGTTCGCACCGGTAAATGGACCTGCCACACCAATTTTAACTGTGTCTGCATTTGCCGCCACGGGAATTGCGGCTGCAAAGACAGTGCTGGCTATTAGGGCTTTAAGGCGAATATTCATTTTGTCTCCTTTTTTAAAATGGCTTTAGCCTTGCCTGTTACTGCTTGTTATACGTCTGTGTATACGAGTTTTAAACTACGTTTTTTTCTATTATTGGGTTGTTGTTAATAATACGGTTCCATCCCATACGGCTTAAATCTAGGCTTTTGTATTTACCATAGATAATAAGTTCGGAAAGAGCCCTACCTACCGCAGGTGATTGCTGCATTCCGTGACCGCTAAACCCATTGGCAAATAGTAGACCCTTTAGCTCAGGGTGTTCACCCAGTATGAGGTTTTGATCGACAAGATTCATATCGTAGTGACCGGCCCAACTGTGTCCGGTACGTAGTGCCTCGAATGCAGGCACGCGGTGTGCCAATATTGGCCACAACACCTCTTCGAAAAGCTCGTGTTGTACATTGAAGTCGTATGACTCTGGGTCTGAATTGGGGTGTGGCGCGATGCCAGTTATAAAGCCTTTTCCTTCAGGACGAAAATAAGCACCGCTAGGATCTATAACCATAGGGCACTGCGGTAAAGATTGCGGGCACTCTATGTAGAAGACGCTGCGTTTGCGCGACTCTACTGGCAGTTCTATGCCGGCACTTTTTGCCAGTTTCGTTGCAGCAGTGCCTGCCGCATTTATTATTGCTCCGGCTTTTATGATTGACCCGTCTTCAAGTTCAACAGCAGTAGCAACCCCATTTTTGCAAACTATGCGCTTAACGGTTGCCTCTATATATTTTGCTCCAAGGCTTATTGCTTTTTTACGCATGCCTTGCATTAACCCATAAGCATCTAGCCAGCCTTCACCGCTTATGCCTAAACACCCTGCAGCTAAATCGGACGTGTTTAACCATGGGTAGCGCTCTTTAAGTTGATTATTGCTAAGCAACTTTATGTTGGCGCCAAGGCCAGTTTGCAATTCATGATTTTCTGTAAGAGTTTGATAGCCGTTTGGTGTGGATAGAAACAAATAACCTTTTTCGACAAACGACGCCTCGGGTTTATCACCATTTACTGCTAGATCTTGTGAGAAACGGTATAGAAATTCGGTACCAAACTGCGACATTTGAATATTTTCGGCAGTGGAGAACTGATGTCTAATAGACGCTGCAGACAGTGCGGTAGCACAATATTGGTAACTAAAGTCTTTTTCTATAACCAGGACGGTGCCATCGAATTGGTCATTTTGGCAAAGGAAGTATGCCGCAGCGCTTCCAATGGCTGCACCTCCTATTATTACTACATCGTAGCTTTTTGTTTCCATATTCAACGGTGACCTTTAGTGAACTCGCCTAGATGCTATTATTTTGAGAATTGACGATTTTGTATGTAATGGGTTTCCCTTACGAAAGATAATTTCCGACAAGAAAATATTGTGCTAACCTGATTCTTGCTGGCAATGATGCCGGGTCACAGGAGTTATATCTAATATGAATACAACCGAAATATTTAATAAGCTGGGACTTGATCAGGCGGCATTGCAAAGTGGCACGCTTGAGGTACGTTCCCCTATCAATGGTGAGGTTATTGCTCGTTTGAAAGAGCATACCGAGGCCGATGTAGAAGAAATGGTGAACAGGGCGTATAGTGCTTTTTTACAGTGGCGCACAGTTCCCGCACCGCGTCGCGGAGAGCTAGTACGTTTACTTGGAGAAGAGCTTCGTGCGCATAAAGAAGAGCTAGGCCGTTTAGTATCCCTTGAGGCTGGGAAAATACTGGCTGAAGGGGCTGGTGAAGTGCAGGAAATGATAGACATCTGCGATTTTGCGGTTGGTTTATCCCGTCAGCTATATGGTTTAACCATTGCTTCTGAGCGGCCAGGGCACCGCATGATGGAAACCTGGCACCCTTTGGGGGTTGTGGGAGTAATTAGTGCATTTAACTTCCCAGTGGCAGTTTGGTCTTGGAATACTGCTTTGGCACTAGTTTGTGGTGATCCTGTGGTTTGGAAGCCTTCTGAAAAATCACCTCTCACTGCATTAGCATGCCAAAAGCTACTAGAACGTGCACTGCACCGTTTTGGCGATGCTCCCGAAGGCCTATCACAAGTTATTGTTGGTGATCGTAAGGTTGGCGAGGCTATGGTCGACAACCCTAAGGTAGCATTGGTGTCAGCAACAGGTTCAACACGCATGGGTCGTGAAGTTGGTCCAAGGGTCGCTGCCCGGTTTGGACGCAGTTTGCTTGAATTGGGTGGTAACAACGCAATTATTGTGGCTCCTAGTGCCGATCTTGATATGGCTGCTAGGGGTATATTATTTGGCGCTATTGGTACAGCAGGTCAACGTCGCACTACAACCAGACGTCTTATAGTGCACGAAAGCATAGCCGATGGCTTAATAAACCGCCTGAAAAAAGCGTATGCCAGCGCTACCATAGGTAACCCACTAGAAGACGGTACCTTGGTTGGCCCGCTTATAGATAAAGATTCTTACGATGCTATGCAGTATGCTCTTAATAACGCACGTAATCAGGGTGGGCAGGTTTTTGGTGGGGAACGGCAGTTAGCTGACGAGTACCCCAATGCTTATTATGTGTCGCCAGCTATAGTAGAAATGCCAAAGCAGACTGATGTGGTTCGCAGTGAAACATTTGCACCTATATTGTATGTGATGCGATACAGTGAGTTTTCAGATGCAATAAATATGCAAAACGATGTTCCTCAAGGGTTGTCATCTGCAATATTCACAACCGATCTTAGAGAGTCTGAATATTTTGTATCAGCAGCAGGTTCAGATTGTGGAATTGCTAATGTCAACATAGGAACATCTGGTGCCGAAATAGGTGGTGCTTTTGGTGGTGAAAAAGAAACCGGCGGCGGTCGTGAGTCTGGTTCAGACGCCTGGAAGGTATATATGCGCAGGGCAACCAACACCATAAACTACTCCCGCGAGCTTAGATCGG
>JAJYRX010000024.1 GCA_021793875.1 Pseudomonadota bacterium | reverse complement strand
CTGGTTGTAACGTTATAGCCCGTCTAAACAGTGGGGCTGTTACTAAGGAAAGGTACAACCTATACAAACAGCTAATAGAAGAATTTGAATTGCAAAGTAAATACTAGAGCAAAAGCTTTATTTTAGGGTTTTTTGTGCCGCCACCATAAAGTGATAAAAGTTTCTTATTAACGCCGCTGTAGCACCCCAAATAAAATGATTTTCCCACTGCATAGAGAAGTAATACCTCTCGTTGCCTATTTTGGCCGGCAACTTATGCAAACGATGCTTCCTTGGGTCGAGCAAAACCTGTAAAGGAACCTCAAATACTTCTGCTACCTCATTGGTATCTGGAGTAATTTTGAATCCGGGCTTAAGCACACCAACAACAGGGGTCATAAGAAACTGGCTCACGGTTATATAAGCGGGCTGTGTGCCTATTAGCTGTATATACTCGCGACTAACACCAATTTCCTCATGGGTTTCACGCAATGCTGTTTCTATTTCACTTTTATCTGACGGGTCGGTTGAACCACCTGGAAAGCATATTTGCCCTGCGTGATCGCTTAGATGTTCTGTTCTTTTTGTAAACAGTACATGTACGTCTGGACCACGCTGTATTAAAGGCATAAATACAGCGGCATGGCGCAATAAAGCGTGCTCTTTGCTACAGTAACTGGAAAATGATTCAGCAAAAATAGGCTCTACCTGCCAAGAAACAGGTTGCCTAAAAGCTTCACGAATGAAATCAAGTCTTATGGAATCTGGCAACAGCAGATCGGAATCAGCAAGCTTTACTACAGGCTGTGACTGCGGATCGAAGTTTGGTGATAACCTATTTTGTGTTGCTGCGTAATTGCTTGATGACAAGTTTGCACCCTATAAAATAAAAAAGCACCCGTACGGGTGCTTTTTGCAACAGGTACAAACGGTTAGGCTTTTTTACCTGCGCTGCGCGTGAGCTTTTCTTTAATACGCGCTGCCTTACCCGAACGGTTACGTAGGTAATAAAGTTTAGCACGGCGTACGGCTCCGCGACGCTTGACTTCTATACTTGCTATTTGGGGCGAGTAAAGTTGGAAAGTACGCTCTACAGATTCACCTGAAGATATTTTACGCACAATAAAAGATGAGTTAAGACCACGATTACGCTTGGCAATAACTACACCTTCGTATGCCTGAATACGGCGACGGTTACCTTCTACAACGTTTACGTTTACAACGACGGTATCACCGGGCGCGAATTCTGGTAAAGCCTTATTGCTACTTAGGCGGGCTATTTCTTCCTGTTCCAGGACTTGTATAAGATTCACGGTTTTGTACTCCGAGAGCCATCTTGTACGGTGAATAAGTTATTTTTATAACCACACAGAGGATGAGTTACTAAAGCGCGTGATTATAAACTAAAAACACAAGTAACGCTACCTAAAAACCTAGGGCAGTGCCTAACCACATTAATACTGGGATGGCCATTGCCCATGCTGCAAGAGCAATGGCATCGAGCATAACAGAAGAAGATTCAATTAAACGATTACGTAAAGCCTGCATACCTATACCTATTTATTTATACTGTATATAAATACACTGTACAAATAAACAGGGAAAATTGCAAGCAATAAAACTATCTACTTATTTGGTTGTGGCGTTATACGCAAATAAGAACGAACCTCCTTGTACCCTTTAGGAAATTTCTGCTTTATCTCATCAGCATCGGTAAGGCTTGGAACAATAATTACATCGTCGCCATCTTCCCAGTTAACAGGGGTGGCAACACTATGGTTATCGGTAAGCTGTAAGGAGTCTATAACCCTTAATATTTCATTAAAGTTGCGCCCTGTACTTGCAGGATAGGTAAATGTCAAACGTATTTTTTTATTTGGATCAATTACAAACACTGAGCGTACAGTATGGGTGGAATCGGCGTTTGGATGAATCATGTCATATAGCGTAGACACTTTACGATCAGCATCCGCTAGTATGGGAAAATTAACTGTAGTGTTCTGGGTATCGTTAATATCGTTTACCCATCCGTTATGAGTATCTAAATCGTCTACAGATACAGCAATAACTTTTACGTTACGTTTAGCAAATTCGCCTGAAACAATTGCTGTGTAGCCAAGCTCGGTAGTGCAGACCGGAGTGTAGTCAGCTGGGTGTGAGAAAAGCACACCCCAGCTGTTTCCAAGGTATTCATGGAACTTTATTGGCCCCTGAGTTGATTCTTGCTCAAAATCAGGAGCAATGTCACCTAAACGAAGCGTTGTCATAGTGTTTCCTCAGTTTTTCAGATAGTAAGACACTTTATTGTGACACTAGTACAGCTGTTATCTGAAATACTGATTACACATATTGTTATTACTTCGTTATATACCTAAACCTTTTACTAAACCTGCTTGGTGTATGAAATAGCTATATCGCCAGCAACAATGCCAGCAGCCATGGAATGAGTGCGAGGTAAAACAAAAGTGGAATACGCCACGCAGGTGGAAAGCTTGCTTTTGTGAAAACTAGTTGCACTGCCCTGGTTTATGCGGTTTATGCAAACTATAGCAGCCCTTACCATTTGCCATCCAGCAATAGTGATTCCAGACATTAACAAGTAAGGCACGCTACCAAGAAACGCCGCTTCTAGGTTGTTATTGGCATTTTCAAGCAAAAACCTGGTTGCCTTCTCACATGACTTAAGCGCAGCTTCGAAATTGCTACATATAAGACCTACAGCTTTTGCATGCTCATCTGATGACTCTTGCAGCTTTTTAAGATCGGTTAAATCGTGCTGCATTTTTTCCATAAGATTGCTGGCTACCGTACCTGCATCGCGGAATAGTTTGCGACCGAGGAAATCGTTAGCCTGAATTGCGGTAGTACCTTCGTATATAGGCAAAATACGGGCATCACGATAGTGTTGGGCAGCGCCAGTTTCTTCGATAAAACCCATGCCACCATAAACTTGTATACCCAATGAAGTAACTTCTAGCGACATTTCAGTGCAAAAGCCTTTTACTACAGGCACCAGAAACTCGTATACGGCGCGGCTAGATTTGCGCACAGATTCATCAGGATGGTGTCTGGAGATATCGGCTTGCGCTGCTGCTACATAAGCCAACGCCCTACTTCCTTCAGTAAGAGCACGCATAGTAGAGAGCATGCGCTGTACATCGGGGTGATGGGCTATTGTGACTGGCCCTGGCGACCCTGATAGAGACCGGCTTTGTACACGCTCGTGCGCATATGACTCGGCACCTTGCAAGGCGGCCTCTGATATTGCAACCCCTTGCAGACCAACTGCGTAGCGGGCGGCGTTCATCATAATGAACATGTACTTAAGGCCTTCGTTTTCTTCACCTACAAGATACCCTACGGCACCTTCACCGACCTCACCCTGACCGGAACCATATAGCAATACAGCTGTGGGACTACCACGTATACCCAACTTGTCTTCAATGGAGGCGCACCAGATATCGTTACGCTTACCAAGGCTGCCATCAGAGTTAACCAGAAACTTGGGAACAATGAATAACGATATACCTTTCACACCCTCAGGAGCATTGGGGGTACGGGCAAGAACTAAGTGCACTATGTTTTCCGCCATGTCGTGCTCACCGTATGTGATAAATATTTTCTGCCCACTGATACGGTAAGTGCCATCGGGTTGTGGCTCAGCCTTTGTTTTAACGAGGGAAAGGTCTGACCCAGCCTGTGGCTCGGTAAGATTCATGGTACCAGTCCAACGGCCTTCAATTAAGGGCGGAATAAAGGTGCTTTTCTGCTCGTCGGAACCCACTGTACTAAGCGCTTCTATAACACCATCGGTTAGAAGCGGGCATAGTGAAAACGAAAGATTAGCGGCATTAAGGTTTTCACTAGCAGGGGCCGCAACAACTTTAGGCAGCCCCTGTCCACCAAACTGCACATCGTGGTTAAGCCCCTGCCAGCCGGCTTCTGCAAAAGACTTAAAAGCCTCTTTAAACCCTGGACTAGTAGTTACCTGACCATTTTCACATTTAGGGTGAGATGTATCGCCGGTGCGATTCAAAGGCGCTACGGCAGTTTCTGCAAAACGCGAGTTTTCTTGCAGAACCGCCTCAACTACATCTTCTGAGATATCCTCAAACCCGGGAAGCTCAAGGATTTCTTTCAACCCGGCCAGCTCTTGTAAAACAAAGTTTATATCGTCAAGGGGTGTTTGATATTGCATAACCCGCTCCAAAAATAAGGCCCGCTAACCTTAAAATGGTTGCGGGCCATGAACACTAAAGGCATAAATGCCCGACTACTTGTTAGCTTACAGCGCTTCTGTGAGCTCGGGAAGTACATCGAACAAATCGGCAACCAGACCGTAATCGGAAACTCCAAATATTGGGGCTTCTGGATCTTTGTTTATGGCAACTATAACCTTGGAGTCTTTCATGCCGGCCAGATGTTGTATTGCACCAGATATACCAACTGCAATATAAAGTTGCGGCGCAACTATTTTTCCTGTCTGACCAACTTGGAGGTCGTTAGGTGCATAGCCTGCATCGACAGCTGCACGTGAAGCCCCTATAGCGGCATTAAGCTTATCGGCCAAAGCCTCTATGAGCTTAAAGTTTTCGGCGCTACCCAGACCGCGACCACCTGATACAACAACATTTGCTGCTGCTAGGTCGGGACGATCACTTTTAGCAATTTCACGATTAACAAAACTTGACTTGCCGCTGTCTGATACTGCTTCTATTGACTCTATATTGGCACTTCCACCTTCAGAAGCAACAGCATCAAATGCAGTAGTGCGCACTGTTATAACTTTTACAGAATCACTGCTTTGAACTGTGGCAATGGCATTACCAGCATATATTGGACGCGTGAAAGTGTCTGGAGACTCTACGGATAGTATGTCTGATACCTGAGCAACATCAAGCTTGGCTGCTACGCGTGGTGCCACGTTTTTACCATTTGCTGTAGCAGCAAATAATATATGGGTATAACCATTGGCTATAGCAATAACTTGTGCAGATATGTTTTCAGCTAGCTGATTGCCCAAGGCCTCGGAGTCGGCATGTAAAACCTTAGAGACACCCGCAACTTTAGCTGCTTGTGCGGCAACATCAGCTGCGTTATTCCCTGCCACCAGGATGTGGATATCTTGACCTATTTTTTCTGCAGCAGCTACAGCGTTAAGTGTTGCAGCATTTAACTCAGTATTATCGTGTTCAGCAATAACCAGAATCATTTAAACCACCTTGGCTTCATTTTTGAGTTTATCAACCAGAGTTGCTACATCGGGAACAATAATTCCCGCCTCACGCTCTGCTGGCTCGGCAACCTTAAGGGTTTTAAGACGAGGCTCTACGTCGACACCTAGTTCATCGGGCGTAAGCGTTTCTAGGGGCTTTTTCTTGGCCTTCATTATGTTTGGTAGAGTTACGTAGCGAGGCTCGTTAAGCCTAAGGTCGGTTGTGATTACCGCTGGCAACTTCAGAGAAACCGTTTCAAGCCCACCGTCAACCTCACGGGTTACATTGACCGTATCGCCGTTCACCTCGACCTTACTTGCAAAAGTTGCCTGTGGCCAGTCTAGCAAGGCAGCCAGCATTTGCCCGGTTTGGTTTGAATCGTCATCTATAGCCTGCTTACCAAGAATTACCAGTTGTGGCTCTTCTTTTTCTACTATAGATTTAAGTATTTTTGCGACAGCAAGCGGTTGAAGTTCGCTGTCTGTTTGTACTAGAACAGAGCGATCTGCCCCTATTGCCATAGCTGTGCGCAATGTTTCCTGACACTGAGCAACCCCGCATGAAACTGCGACCACTTCGGATACAGCGCCGCCTTCCTTAAGACGCATGGCCTCTTCAACTGCAATTTCGTCAAAAGGGTTCATGGACATTTTGACATTGGCTATATCGACGTCAGTCTGATCGGACTTGACGCGGACCTTAACGTTGTGATCTACCACACGCTTTACAGGTACTAACACCTTCATTTAAACGTCTCCAAACAAATAAAAAATCTGTACAACTCCACTATTCTACAACTTTGAGAGAGCTCTGATGTGAGCAAGTACACTTCGACCAAGTGCGGAAAGACTATAACCACCCTCTAACATACTAACTATTCGACCATTGGCTGTTTGTTCGGCTAAATCAACCAGCTGTGATGTTATCCATGCATAGTCATCTTCAACCATACGAAGTTGTGATATTTCATCTTCTCGGTGGGCATCGAAACCAGCAGAGATAAAAATCATTTGCGGTTGAAACTGACTAAGCTTTGGCATCCATTGGTTGGTAACGATTTGGGACAAATCGGAACCACGAGTACCCGCAGGCACTGGTACATTAACCATATTGGCACCCGGATTTTCAACATGCCTATCAGGATACAAAGGGTGTTGATAAAAGCTACACATCATTACTCTGGGGTCATTTGCAAATGCACGTTCGGTACCATTTCCATGATGAACATCAAAATCGATTATTGCCACACGTTTCAGGTCGTATACCTCAAGAGCATAAGCAGCTGCAATTGCAATGTTATTAAAAAAACAAAATCCCATTGCTGCATCTGGCTCGGCATGATGGCCTGGTGGGCGCACTGAGCAAAATGCAGTTTTATGACTACCCTGCATAAGACGATCTACAGCAAGTACCCCAGCACCTGCTGCAACTCTTGCCGCAGCAAGAGTATGTGTTGTCATTATTGTATCGGCATCTATAGAATATGTTCCTTCAACTGGAGCATTATTTTTTATATGATTCAGGTGCTCTGGTGTGTGCACTCTAAGTATATGCTCGTCAGAAACGGGGTCGGGAATAGCCTGAACAAGGAAATCAAGCACACCAGACGCAACCAGCTGGTCGTGAATTGCATCGATGCGATCGGGGCTTTCAGGATGCCACGAACCCATATTATGCAAACCACAGTCAGGGTGAGTAATATATAGAGTATCCATAAGGAACACTATGCCATTAAAAAGAAAATACTTATATGCAGCCGCTGCAATATGCCTTCTAAGTGCATGTGCAAGCAACACAACCGCAACCAACAGCAGTAAGCCAGCATTTGAAGAAAAGCCTACAGTAAATACAAGCCATTCTGGTTCAAAATACGCTGACCTTCCCGAAATATCCGAGCCAGCTCAAATAAAATCAGGGCAGTCTAAAGCTATAGCACAAGGCTTTACAGATTCAAACAATATACTTATGCCCGATATACAAGAATATGCGCAAGAGCTGTCTCAAAAAAGAAACATACCACAAGCAGAGGTAAATAAGCTACTAAAAGCTGCTCGCTATAACGATAAGGTGGCTAGTCTGATGTCGCCATCTAAAACTCGCATAAGACGAAGCTGGGTAACTTACAAGAAAAGGTTTGTTGAACCTATAAGGATAAAAGCTGGCACAGAATTCTGGCAATCACATCGCAGCGAACTTGCCGATGTAGAAAAAGAATATGGCGTTCCTGCTGAAATTATTGTGGCAATTATTGGTGTAGAGACTATATATGGTCGCTATATGGGCGATTTTAAAGTTCTAGATGCGCTTGCCACCCTTGGATTTAGGTATCCTGACCCCAACCGTCCTGAGCGTAGCAAACTGTTTAGAGACCAGCTTGCCGACCTTATATTATTACATCATCAAGGTCGCTTAAATGCATATGAAGTAACAGGGTCATATGCAGGAGCCATGGGACTGCCACAATTCATGCCTGGAAGCCTTCTAAGATACGCAGTAGATGGTAATAATGACGGCAACATAGACTTACACAACAATACTAAAGATGCCATAACCTCGGTGGCAAGCTTTTTGCGTCACCATGGGTGGCAACCAGGGCTACCTGTGTTCGCTCCCGTAAGCCCTCCTAACAACGCAAAAAGTCTGGTTACTGGCGACATAAACCCAGACCTAGACTGGCAAACTTTAGAGCAACATGGAGCACGCATACTACGGGGGCCAAAACAGCAAGATTGGATGCGGTATAAAGTAGGCGTGGTAGACCTTCTAGATGAACCGCGTCAAACCGTGGAATACAGAATAGGTACGCCAAACTTTTTTGCTATAACTCACTATAATCGCAGCTACTTTTATGCAGCTTCTGTGTATGAGTTAGCTCAAGAAATTAAACAGCGGGTAAACGGCGAAAGTGCTAATTAAACAAACCAGTTGATAAATAACGATCTCCACGATCACAAACTATAAATACTATGGTGGCGTTACTGACCCTTTCTGCAACACGCATTGCAGCAACCAGAGCGCCACCAGATGAAACCCCTGCAAACAGGCCTTCTTCTGTAGCCATGCGTTTTGTCATGCTCTCGGCTTCAGTTTGGCTAATATGCTCGAACTCATCTACCTGACCAGAATTGTAAATGGCGGGCTGATATTCTAAAGGCCATTTTCTTATGCCAGCTATTTGCGCTCCATCAGCCGGCTGAGCACCTATTATTTTTATATTTTTGTTACGGGACTTAAGATAAGAGCTTACACCCATTATTGTGCCGGTAGTGCCCATGGCACTAACAAAATGAGTGATGGTGCCATTTGTTTGTTGCCATATTTCAGGACCAGTGCCTTCAAAGTGGGCCTTAGGATTATTAGGGTTAGAAAACTGATCTAGAACAATACCTTTACCTTGCTTTTGCATGTTGTGCGCAAGGTCTCGGGCATACTCCATACCCCCACTTTCAGAAGGCGTAAGGATTAGCTGAGCACCATAAGCTTGCATGGCTGCCCTTCGCTCTTGTGTTAAGTTGTCGGGCATTATAAGTATCATTTTATAGCCTAATATAGCGGCTGCCATTGCCAGAGCTATGCCGGTGTTTCCGCTAGTGGCCTCAATTAAAGTGTCACCGGGCTTTATAAGACCTTCTTGCTGGGCACCGGTAATCATGGCTACGGCGGCTCGGTCTTTAACCGAACCAGCAGGGTTATGGCCTTCTAGTTTGGCCAATATAGTATTGCCTCGTTGTGTATTGGCCGCGCCCGGAATACGTTGCAAACGAACTATGGGGGTTTGGCCAATAATGCTCTGTATGGTTGGGTATGTATTCATGGCAAGAATAATACACCCATTAACCATAACTTTAAACATTAAACTAGTTGCTGTGGGGTAACTTAGGTTTATTCGGTGTGCTAACCACCAAACCCGCATCTTGCAATGCCGCTGCCTTCTTAGGCCCAATACCTTTTACACGCTCTGAAAGGTCTGTGATTGATTCAAAACTACCCCCTCTTGTGCGCTCTGCCACTATTAGCTCTGCTGTTTTAGCCCCAATTCCGCGTACACTTTTAAGCTCATCTACACTAGCCTGATTTATATCTATAGCATGCACTAATATGGGCAACAGAGCGCTAAGTATTATGGCTCTGGTACAAGTCTTTTTGATATTGAAGCGTTTGGGCTTTGCAGAATGCCAATAGCTAGCCCGCTTATGCTCAGGTATAGCTTTAGCAACAGTTGAACTAATAAATGGGTTCATAGTGGCTCTCCTTTAGTTGTCAGAACAATAGAATGCCGTGCAGCATTCAGCCACTATAATGATTGATTATTTAAAGGTAGTTATACGCTGGTATTGTAAATAACCGCGAGTAAATACCCTGATTGCTAGTTATGTCTATATAAGCCCACTATTAGACAGGCTTTTTATATAACGTTCTACCCCTGTTTGTACGTCCATAAACGGCTTGGTGTACCCAGCTGAACGTAGATGATCAAGATTTGCCTGTGTGTGACTTTGATACCTGCCTTTAAGGTCGTCAGGAAAATCTATGTATTGTATAAGCCCTTGCTCTACCAGCTTACTGATTTCTAATTCATTATTACCTTCTAAAACTCTAAGACCATTTACTACCGATGCTGCAACATCGTTAAACGGCTGAGCCCTGCCTGTACCACAATTAAAAATTCCAGAAACTGAACTGTTATCAAGAAAGTGAAGATTCACATCGACTACGTCATCTATATATATAAAGTCACGCTGTTGTTGACCAGCATCATAGCCATCCCAGCCGCCAAACAAACGCACAAAACCATGCTCTTTAAACTGATAAATATTATGACGCGCAACCGAAGCCATGCGCCCCTTATGTTGTTCATTAGGACCATACACATTAAAGTAACGCAAACCAACTGCAGGGGCAGAAAGGCTTTTCAGCTTGCGCCTTAAAACCTGATCAAATAAAAGCTTAGAGTAACCGTAAACATTTAAAGGGGCCTCGTTGTCGGGGCTTTCTATATACTTAGGACCCGCTCCATACACAGCAGCAGACGAGGCATACAAAAAATGTATACGTTTTTCTTGCGCATACTTAAATAACTCTAAGGTCACACGGTAGTTGTTGTCCATCATGAAGTGACCGTCACGCTCAGTGGTATCGGAGCAAGCACCCTGATGTATTATGGCTTCTATATTCCCTAATGATTTAGATAGAACTAGTCTTCTAAACTCATCTTTATGCATGTAATCGGATATTTGCAGATTAACCAGGTTAACGAACTTATCACCATCGGTTAAATCGTCTACCGCGATAATATCGTTATACCCACGCCGGTTTAAACCAGCCACTATATTGCTGCCGATAAACCCGGCTGCTCCTGTAACTACTATCATGATAATTCCTCGGGAGTAACAACAGATGTGCCCAGTTTGCCAACAACTACACCACCTGCTCTATTTGCCCATACCATAGACTCTTTCCAATTAAACCCGGCTGCATGCATAACTGCAAGAGTAGCAAGAACGGTATCACCAGCACCTGATACGTCAAACACTTCATGTGCATATGCATCTACTCGTTCATGCCCTTGCTCTGTAAATAAGCTCATACCTTCTTCTGACCTTGTAACTAATAAGGCCTCAAGTCCAAGACTTACGCGCAGCTGTTGCGCTTTCGCATGCAACTCTTGTTCCGACTCCCAGAGTCCGACCGCATCTTGCATTTCTTTGCGGTTTGGCGTCATTATGGTTGCCCCATAATAACGGTTGTATTTGTGGCCCTTAGGGTCTATAAGCACTGGTACTTCCGACTTACGTGCTACTTCAATAAGATGCTCTACATTAGAAAGAGTGCCTTTGGAGTAATCGGACACAACAACCACATCAAAATCGTTTATAACTTCTGCCAGTTTTGTATGCATTTCTTGTATGCTAGTGGTGGTTGGACGCTCTTCGAAGTCGACCCTTAAAAGCTGCTGCTGACGACCTAGTACGCGCATTTTTATTATGGTAGGCACAGAAGCGTCAAACACCAAATTGCAGTCTATGCCTTCATTTTCAAGCATATCAGCAATATCGTGTCCGGGACCATCTCTACCAACCACTCCAAAAAGTGAAACCTTAGCTCCAAGACTAGCAGCGTTACGAGCTACGTTTGCAGCACCACCTAACCTGTCTTCGGTACGAGCAACTCGCACTACGGGCACTGGCGCTTCAGGAGAAATTCTATTAACTTCACCAAACCAGTAACGATCTAGCATTACATCGCCTACAACCAAAACGCGCGCATTTGCAGCTTGTAATGTTGGAAATTTACTCATTGAAACTCTTCTATACGACGTGGCTTGTATGTATCCCAGCCATTGCAGCCCGGGCACTGCCAATAATAATGACGCGCTTCAAAGCCACAGTTATTACAGGAATATTTATCTAACCTATGCGCATGCCTAGAAATAATGGTACGCATGAGATCTAAGTCTGCATAAGGAATTCCAGGCACATCTACTGTAGCTCTGTTCTGATCATTTAGCTCAGACTCAATGGCTCGATCAAGACCAAGCAGCGTTGGATGGGAACTTAAGGCTTTATGAATAAAGTTGTAGGCTTCCTGATAATTGTTGTGCTTGCGATAGCCTTTAATAATTACAGAGAATACATCTAGAGAGGGGTAGTTGAAATAATGTTTCTTAAGTATATCTAACCCCCCCTGAAGGTTGCCATCGTTTTCGTAACAATGCAGAAGGTCGTCAGCTATTAGGCTAGCGTACTCTGGCGCAGACTCAAGTACTG